>CALDSL010000251.1 GCA_937920255.1 uncultured Anaerolineaceae bacterium
GGTGGTACACCAGTTCCAGCACCGACTGCCAGTCGCTGACCACAAAGCCGTCAAAACCCAGTTCTCCGCGCAGCAGGCCGGTCAGGTAAGTGTCGCTGCCGGAGAGCGGCTCGCCGTTCAAATCCTGAAAGGCCGACATAACGCTGGCCACGCCGGCCTGCACCGCGGCGCGATAGGACGGCAGGTAGACGTTGCGCAGTGTATTTTCGGTAATTTCGCCAGTTTCATAGTCGCGTCCGCCTTCGGCTGAGCCATAGCCGATGAAATGCTTGGCGCAGGCCAGGATGCGCTCGGGGTTTGACAGATCCTCCCCCTGAAAACCGCGTACCGCGGCGGCGGCCATCTGCGCCCCAAGGTAAGGGTCTTCGCCGCTGCCTTCCACGCAGCGCCCCCAGCGCGGGTCGCGAGCAAGGTCGATCATGGGGGCGAAAGACCAGTGCACGCCGGCGCTGGCAGCTTCGCGCGCCGCGATGGTGTTCGACTCTTCCATGATGCCCGGGTCAAAGCTGGCAGCCAGCCCCAAAGGCAGCGGGAACACCGTGCGGTGGCCGTGGATCACGTCACGCCCGTGGAGGAGCGGGATGCCCAGGCGGCTTTCCTCCACAGCGATGCGCTGCAGTTCGTTCAGGTCTTCCACCGACGGCAGCCTCGCTTCCGGATTATTGTTCGATAACCGCGTACCGGCTAATCCGCGCCGTACCAGGTCTTTGACCGCTTCGCGATTGGTACGATATATCCAGATCTGGTTGGTCTGGCCGATCTTTTCTTCCGTCGTCATCCGTCCCATCAGGTCTTGCACGCGTTGCGGCACAGGCAGGTCCGGGTTTTGGTAAGGCAGGGTAGCAGTCATCGTCACTCACTTGTTGGATAGGATATGGAAAACACAATGGTCGATCTATGCAATTGTACGCATTTTTCAGTTTTTGGGAACGCTCCCAATTGAGCCATTTTGCTCATTGCGCAGCAACGCCCCATAAATTACAATGACGGGATGAATTACTTCTCGCGCATGATCGTCATCGCTCTCCCCATTATCGCGCAGCAGTTTGTTTCTGCTTCTCTCAACCTCATATCCGGTTTGATGATCGGCCAGCTCGGCGAAACCTCAGTCGCCTCGGTCGGTCTCTCCAACCAGATTTTCTTCCTGATGGCGCTGCTGACCTTTGGCATCAGCAGCGGGGTGGCCATTTTTACCGCGCAACTGTGGGGCAAAGGCGATATCCCCAACGTGCGCCGGGTGATGGGCCTTTCGCTGCTGCTCAGTCTGGGCGGCGCGTTGATCTTCTTTACGCTGGCGGTATTCCTGCCCGAGAAAGTGCTGGGCATCTACACCGTCGACCCCAATGTGATTGCGCTGGGCAGCCAATACCTGCGTATTGCCGGCTGGAGTTACCTGCCCACGGCCATTACCTTCAGCCTGTCTTCCAGTTTGCGCTCGACCGGGTTTGTGCGCATTCCGCTGGTGGTCAGCACCAGCGCGCTGCTGTTGAACACCGCGCTGTCGTACGGATTGATCTTTGGCCGGTTGGGGCTGCCCGAGCTGGGCGTCCCCGGCGCGGCGGTCGCGCTGGTCATCAGCCGCCTGCTGGAGGTCACCGGGATGATCTCGGTCATCTGGCTGAAACGGCTGCCGATCGCCGGAACGCCGCGCGAGATGTGGGATCTGAACCTGGCATTCGCGCGCACGGTGCTAAACCGCGCTCTGCCGGTGGCGGCCAATGAGATGCTCTGGTCACTGGGCATCACCACCTACAATATCATCTACGCCCGCATCGGCACCCAGGCGGTGGCGGCGGTGAACATCACCGCGTCGATTGAAAACCTGGCGTTTGTGTTTTTTATGGGCATTGCCGATGCCACGGCCATTCTGGTGGGCAACCAGATTGGCGCGGGCGATGAAACCGACGCCTACCAGGTGGCGCGCAAGTCGCTGTTTGTGGCCATGGGTGGCGGGTTGGTCATGGGCTTGCTGCTGTGGTTGCTCTCCGGCCCGGTGCTCGGCCTGTACAAAGTCTCGGGTGAGGTGATCGAGTATGCCGCCGGCATCCTCACCGTGATTGCCTTTACGCTGTGGCTGCGGGTGGCCAACCTGACACTGTTCATCGGCATCTTCCGCTCTGGCGGCGACACGCGCTTCGCCTTTCTGCTGGATACGATCGGCGTGTGGCTGGTGGGCGTGCCAATGGCGCTGCTGGGCGCGTTTGTGCTGCACCTGCCGGTGTACTGGGTGTACCTGATGGTCATGGCCGAAGAACTGGTAAAGTGGGGCATCGCCATGCGCCGCTTCTTCTCGCAGCGCTGGATGCACAACGTCACGCAGACGATTTAGCGTGGAAGTATCCTACCACGCGAACGTCTTCGCCGGCCTTAGCCGCACCAGCGTGTTCTCCGCGTCGTGGATCCACGACTGCGGTTCTTCGGCCAGCACGCCTTCCGGCCCGAGATAGCGGGTGTAAATGCACACCGACATGGTCGCCACGCGCGGGTCGGGCGCGCTGATCAGCTCGGCGCTGCCTTCCAGCAGCACGGCCTGCAGGCCTGTGGTTTCCTTGGGCTCCACCAGCACGGCGCACAGCGGGTTGCGCAGCAGATCCTTCACCTTGCGCGTGCTGCGAAACGCGCTGATCCACACGCTTTCACCGTCCCAATAAAACCAGACCGGCACCACGTGCGGCTGCCCGTCGCGGGCTGTACCCAGCCGCGCCAGCACGGCTTCGCCGAGCACAGCCTGGATTTGTTCGTCTTTAGAAACTGCTTCGGTCATCTTCGGGTTTCCCTTCGCGTGTTGTATTCGAATAGCGGACATTGTACCGCGAAGAGACGGCTCATGCAGGGCGAAGATCGGGCTTTCGATAATATCTATAGCATAAAATTCCGCTCCTCCCGCAGGTGGTGCGGAGAATCCCGCATTCGCGTGCGGGATAGCCCCCGCTTTACTTCCCTTGGAAGGCGGCTATACTCGGACATGTAAGAGCAAGCGATTGCTTGCTTCATGCTGAAATACTTATGGTTTTTTGTAATGTCAGAAAGCAGTAGAAAAGGAGAAATTCGGAATGGATCTTACCAGCATTATCATTTGGCTCGTTGTTGGCCTGATTGCAGGTCTTCTGGCTGACGCCGTTGTTGGCGGTATTGGTGTGGGCATGCTCGGCGCGATTTTGATCGGTATCGTCGGCGCCTTCATCGGTGGATGGGTTTTCTCCCTGCTGGGCATCGGCCTGGGTCTGGGGATTGTCGGCAGTATCATCACAGCGTTTGTTGGCGCGGTTATCTTACTGTTGATTGTTAAAGCTGTACGCCGCGCAGCATAAGATTATCGTTAGTTCATTTACTGGTAAGAGCCGGTCATTCGACCGGCTCTTCGTTTATTTCCACCTTCGGTTCTTCCAGCGTTTGAGGCAGGATGATGATAAACGTCGATCCCTCGCCGGGTTTGCTGGACAACTGTATGCTCCCGCCGTGGCGCTCGATGATCTTATGCACGATTGCCAACCCCATGCCACTGCCTTCGTACTCGCCCATGCCGTGCAGCCGCTGGAACGGTTGGAAGATGCGTTCCGAGAAGCGCTCATCGATGCCAATGCCGTTGTCGGAAACATGCAATTCAACCTTGCGGTGTCCGTCCTGCCTGGTCGTGCTGCCGGAAATCTTTACCACCGGCGGCACGCCCGGGCGGCTGAATTTGATCGCGTTGGCGGTCAGGTTGAGCAGCAACTGGCGCATCTGCACCGGGTCGGCGCGCACGGTGGGCAGTGGGCCTACCTGCACCTCGGCTTTGCTGCTTTCAATGCGCACTTCCAGGTCGAGCAAAATATCGCTCATCACCCGGTTCAAGTTGACGGGTACAAACGGCTGTGCCTTGGTGGTCACGCGCGACAGGTTCAGCAGACCGTCGATCATGCCACGCATGCGCGTGGCGGCGCGCTGCATGCGGCGCACATAATCCTGTTCGACTCCATCCAGCTTTTGGCTGGCGCTGCGCTCCAACCGGTCGCCAAACGCGATAATCTTGCGCAGCGGCTCCTGCAAGTCATGGGATGCAACGTAGGCAAACTCCTGCAGCTCGCGGTTTGAGCGCTCCAACTGCTCGGCATAGCGCTGCATGGCCGCTTCCGCCCGTTTTTGCGCGCTGGTGTCGACAATATAGGCGATATACTCCCCGGGCGCGCCCTCCAACGCGGCAAAACCCGTGTAGATGGGCACGTGATGCCCGTCTTTGTGCAGCAGTTCTTTTTCATAGGGGGTGCACACGCCGGTTTCGCGCGCTTCCTGGAATGCGCGCGCATCCTGCGCGTGATATTGGGGCGGGGTGATGGTGTCCCAGCGGATGACCTGGTTTTTCAGGTCTTCCACAGTGTAGCCGATCAGATCCAGCACGGCCTCATTGGCAGCCAGGATGGCGCCCTGGTCATGAATGGTGGCGATGCCGACGATATTGGATTCCGCCAGCCGTCGCAACCGCGCCTGGCTGAGGCGCAGCGCGGCTTCGACGCGCTTGCGTTCGTCCAGTTCGTGCGCCAGTTCGGCGGTGCGATGCTCCACGCGCTCTTCCAGTTCCACGTTCAACTGGCGCAGCGCCTCCTCCGCCTCGCGCCGCCCGGTGATGTCGGTCAGGATAATCACCGAACCGCTCAGGGAGCCGTCTCTGCGGTGCAGCGGGCTGATGCTGCCAATCAGGTCCGAAATGCTTCCATCGGGATGTACCAGGCGCAGTTCCTGCTCAAACAAGGGCTCATCTTTCAGCGTGTGCAGCAGCAGCCACTGTCTGGGGGATAACTGCTGGCCATCCGGGGTGATGATCGTGCCCCAATCAAAGTTTTCCTCGCCGGAGGCATCTTCCGCCCGGCGGATAAAATCGCGCGCCGCCGCATTGGCAAAGGTTATCTCTCCCACGGCATCGATCACCAGAATGCCGCTGGCCGCCTCGCGCAGCACGGTTTCCAGCAGCGTGCGCTGCTCGTCCAGCTCGCGCGTGCGCGCCACCACCTGCTCTTCCAGGCTGGCCTCCGACTGGATCAGCGCTGCCTCGCTGGTCTTCAACTCGCGAAAGATCAGCCGGTACGGCTGCTCGATGCCGGTTTCGATGATGGCTTTGTACAGCAGGAAGAATGCGATGATTTTCAATAAGTGGCCGAGCATATTGATCGTCCCGTCGACCACCACGTAACCGGTAAAAATGAACTCAGACAGCACGCTGGCGAGTATATTGCCTGCCAGCAGCCACAGCACCAGGCGGTCAAAATGCTGGCGGTTGTTGTACAGCAGCGCCAGCCCCATCAGGTAGGCGGCGATGATGACGTACTCGCTGCCAATTTTGAAGGCGGTCAGCCCCTGGCCGTCAATAAAGGCGGTGGGAAAGATATCCCAGTAGAAAATGCTGGCGACCAGCAGCGTGGTGACCGCTGAAAAACCGGCCAGCGGCAGGATGCTGCGCGGCCCAATGCGCAGGAAGAGCGGCGCAAGCAGCAGCGCCGCGGCTTGCAGGTAACGCCCGGCCAGCCATAACTGCGTGGCCGGGTCAGCGCTCATGCCCGGGAAAACGCCCATTCCCCGGTAGGCGATGGTATGCAGCATATCGATAAAAGCCACGTACACCGCCGAATAGCCCAGGAACAGCAGGTATCCGTTTTGCAGGTAGCGCCTGGACGTCCACGCGATGATAAAAGCCGCCACGCCGATGGCGATGCTGATAAATTCGGCGAT
>CALDSL010000252.1 GCA_937920255.1 uncultured Anaerolineaceae bacterium
GCGCCGGGGCCGGTGCCCACCAGCCAGCCGAACATGCCCGTGAGGGTACCTTCGGTGCGCATGGCCGGCTCGAGCACAAAATCGGCCAGCGTGCCGCCGATGATCGGCGCGATGGGGTTGGTAAACCAGGCGATCAACCGCCGGGCGGAGAACACCCGCCCCTGCAAATCCGGCGCGACCTTGGACTGCCAGATGGCCTGGTTGGAGCCGTTGATGAGCGGCATGGACAGCGCGCCCAGCACCCCACCGGCGATCCACGCCGGCAGGCCGAATTTGAGGCCCAGCAGGATGCCGGTGAGCCCGGAATAGGCCCAGCCAGCCAGCACACCGTGCACCCGGCGCTTGAACCCACCCCACGCGCTCATGGCGATCCCGCCCACAATTGCGCCGGCTGCCCAGGCTGACTGCACTGTGCCCAGAATAATACTGTTCTGGTTGGTTCGCGCCAGCACCATGGGGGTGAAGACGGTCATGGCGATGCCGGAGAACAGGTTGCCAAAGAAGAAGATGAGCTGCAAACCGAGCAGACTGGGACGCTGGAAGATATAGCGGAAACCGTAGGCGGCTTCTTTCCATACGCTGCCTTCGGCGGCCTTGCCTTCGGCGGTGCGCACCGGCTGGGGTACGAACACGAACAGCAGCGTCCCCACGGCAAAGGCAAAGGTGATCAGGTCCACCATGAGCAGACCCTGCAAACCGATAACCGGCAGCAGCGCGCCGGCCAGCACCGGAGCGAGCACGCCCGGCCCGGCTTCCATCAATGACATCATGCCATTGACGCGGCCAAGCTGCTCTTTGGGGATCATGGTGGTGATGGCGGCGGAGTAGGCCGGCCACTGGAAAGCGTTGCCAATGCCGTTAAGCGCCGCCGCGAAATACAGGTACCAGAATTCGAGCCTGCCGGTGAGGATGAGCACAAATATGACCGCTGTGGCAATTGCCGCCGTCAGGTCGCTGACCATCATCATCAACTTGCGGTTGTAGCGGTCGACCATCACGCCGGCGAAGGGCGAGATGATCAGGAACGGGGTGACGAAGAAGACCTGCATCAGGCCCAGCGCGGTGGCCGATTCGGTTTGCTGGTACATAAAGATCGTCAGGCCAAAATGCGACATGCTCGAGGCCAGCACGGAGACGATCTGTCCAATCCAGATGATGATAAAGGCGGTGATGCCCGCCGGTCGGGTTGATTTTTGCATTTTGTTTATCCTGTATGGACGAGATATGCCCGGTCAATTTTTGCATTGTACCCGAAAGTGCGTGCGTTCCCTATAGTCAATTGACCAGGTTTTCAATAGAACATATATGCTATAATCCAGCCAACTAACCGAATTCTGCTGAAGAGGCTATAATTACCCCTATGAGCAAAGTCCAAACCCAATTCGTGTGCCAGCAATGCGGGCGCACCTCGCCGCGCATGTTGGGGCGCTGCCCTTCGTGCGGCAGTTACGGCAGCATGGTCGAAGAAGTCCTCACCCCCGAGCCGGCCGCGGCGCAAAGCCCGGTGGCGCGCGCGGGCGTGCTGGGCGGGCGCTCGAAACCGGTGCGGCTGCACGAGATCGAAGGCTCGGTGGAAGAGCGCATCTCCCTGCCCATCGGCGAGTTCGCGCGCGTGCTGGGCGGTGGCGTGGTGCCGGGCTCGATTGTGCTGGTGGGCGGCGACCCGGGGATTGGCAAATCAACCCTGATGCTGCAGATGGCAGTCGAAATGGCGGCGCAGCCAGCCGCGCCCGCCGGAAAAGCGGGCTGCAGCAAGGTGCTCTACGTTTCCGGCGAAGAATCCGAGCGTCAGATCAAGATGCGCGCCGTGCGCCTGCTGGGCGGCGAGGACGGCGGCAAAGCGCCGCCCGAAGACCTGTTCCTGGTGACAGAAACCAACCTGAACGTGATCCTGGATCACGTGGCCGCGGTGCAGCCCGACCTGCTGGTGGTGGACTCGATCCAGACGGTGTATATCCCCGAACTGACTTCCAGCGCGGGGTCGGTAACGCAGGTGCGCGAGTGCTCCTCGCGGCTGCGCGAGCTGGCCAAAGGCTCGGGCATCGCCGTGTTTGTCATCGGCCACGTAACCAAAGAGGGCGTCATCGCCGGGCCGCGCGTGCTGGAGCACATCGTCGACACCGTGCTGTACCTGGAAGGCGACCGCTACCAGTCGTACCGCCTGCTGCGCTCGGTGAAGAACCG
>CALDSL010000253.1 GCA_937920255.1 uncultured Anaerolineaceae bacterium
TGACGTCTTCGATCTCTTCGATGCCCAGCGAGCGGGCGATCTGCTTGATGCCAAACGACTTCCCCGAACCCGGCGGCCCAAATACCGCGATGGAAAGCGGCCGTTTGGACTGCTTCTTTGAGCAGTACTCCAGGATCAACGAGCGGATGCTGCGAAAGCCCTCGATCTCCCGGCGGTCGACGGTGAACAGTTTGCCAAACTTGCCAAAGGGTACATTCTTTAGCGCGACTTCCGGGCCGCGTTCGACAATATCGCAACTGACCTGAAACAGGTTGCGCGTGTATTGCTCTTGCAAAATCGTCCACATGCCGCTGACCACGGGCAACTGGCTGCCGTCGGCTGCCTGGCCGTGGAGCAGCAGGCGCGTGGGGAACTGCACCCGCGCGGCGACAAAGCTGGAAGCGGTCTTTCGTAATTCGCCTGCGATCTGTTCCAGCGGGAAAGCCAGCGACGGATGCCCCTGCCCGCAGCCGGTATCATCATAGCCGCGCAGGTGCAGGGCGCGCATCGCCGAAAGCCCGGCCGTGATCGCCTGACCGAGATCCGGGTGAGGCTGTGTCAGTTGCCGCGCAAGCGAAGCGACCAGACAGACCGTCGGATCGGGGATGCTGCCCTTGTACGCCTGTTCCCACATGCCCTCAACCACATTCGGATCGAAGAACAGGGTGCATTCGGGCAGTTTTCGCTGCTGCAAGCCGTCTGGCGCGTGGCGCGAAAACAGGATTGCCCCGGCATATGCAAACGTCACGATGACATGCGCGCAGTCCGCCAGGGCGTTGACCCGCGGGTTATAGGCCAGTTCCCAGGCCACATCCTGCGCCGTGCGTTCCCAGGAAAGCTCGCGGCTGATCTGCACCTCGGATTGGCGCAGCTCCTCCACCGGGATCACCACAATCAGCCGGTTGGCAAAGCGGTCATGCAGGTGGGACCACAGCGCGCCCTGCGCCACCGGCCTGGACATTTTCAGCACGACCTGGGTGCTGCTGCCGTCATCAAACAGCGCTCGTGGCCAGCGCGACGGATCGTCGCGGAAACCCAACCCGTTGTCATCCAGAACGATCAGCCCGGCCTGAGAGGATGGCGGCGCTGCTGGCGGCAAGGGTTCGGTGGCGCGGTCGATGCCCAAACTCTCTTTTATCCGCCAGGCCGCCCCGGTCTTGGCGGGAAACGACTCCCAGATCGAAACCGCGTGCGCGTAGCGCGCGTCGCTGGGGTGAATGCCGTTTTCCGGGATCGAAAGCTTTTCCACCGTCCAAAGCGGTAGGGCTGCCGGAACCGGAGCGGCGCTCTCGCCAGCAATGACACACTCGATCAACCCCCCAAGAAGCGCGGCGCCTCCAGGTTGGCTGCAAATTCTGGTGAAGTTGCGTATCCCCCCAGCGAACTGATCATTTGGTGCCAGATTTGACATCAAATTCCACGCAATAGCAGGGTCACCACTTACCACAATAGCATGGTGGGCTTCATTGGCAATAGACATCGAGACCCTCGATCGTGCATTGGCGGATCAAATATTCGTCAATGGGTAAATAAATTGGGATCCATTCAGGAAATGGATATCAATATTGTACGGCAAATGAATCCTTAATAGCAATAGGTGGCGACACTTCCCGCCTCTGGCAGACCTTAATATCGCGCTATTCCGCTATCAATTGTGAAAGGGTGATAAACGTCTTCCCGTCCTTCCTGCACTGCTTCCAAATCACTTCGCGCCCGGTGGTTACCCCTGCCGGCACCCCGCCGCCGGGGTACACCCAGTGCCCCACCATCCAGAAGGCATCCAACCCGGGCAGTGTGCGTGGAATGGCGGTCGTTGCCTGCTTGGGGGTCAGCTTCCAGCCGGTGATGCTGCCCTGCAGGTTGCCGGTATAACGTTCGAAGGTCAGTGGCGTGGATATGTCGATCATCTCGACCTGCGCGGCGATGCCCGGCCAGATCTGTTCCAACGCCGCGATATACGCCGCGGCCACTTTTTCCTTCTCGGCTTCGTAGGCGGCCCGGTCGCATTCCAGGGCTTTCCAAAAATCGTAGCGGGTGTAGATCGCCGAAGTCAGCACGGTCTTCCCCGCCGGCGCAAAGGCTGGGTCTTCGTTGCGGATGCGAATGGGGAGGATTTTGTGTTCCTCCCCGGCCATCACCACCGGATGGGGCAGTTGGAAGGCGTTGCCTTCGACCGAATAGGGGTAGTCTGGGAACGTCCGGTTGACGCCGGCCCCCACATACATCACCGGGCGGAATGGCTGCCAGGTGGCGTACTGCTCGCGGATTTTTTTACCGGCGAATTTCCCGTCCAGCATCTTGAATATGGTGGTGTACCCATCCGCGGCCGAGACGACCACGTCCGCGCGCTGCTCGCTTCCGTTCACCAGACGCACCCCCACGGCACGCCGGTCTTCGACCAGGATCTTTTCCACCTTCGCCCGATATTGCACCCGCCCGCCAAGCTGCTTGTAGCGCTTTTCCAGCGTCGTCGCCAGCGGCAGCGAGCCACCCAGCGGGTACGCCGCCTGGTGTTTGTACATGAAACCCATCTGGGAGAGGATCATGTAGAAGACGGAAAAGTCCGGTTCGAACAGGTGCAGCAGGGCGTCCCGCAGCAGCGGGCTGCGAAAGCGGCCGGCCAGTTCGCCCACCGTGAGCTTGCTCCACTTCTGCATCTGCCCCACGATTGGCATCATGCTGAAGATGAACCGCATCCAGCGCAGCGTGCCGGCTTCGTACTGTTCCTTCTCCGGCGATTGGAAGCGAATGCCCAGGCGCACCCCATCGGCCAGTTCGTGTATCGCCGGCGCGTCCTCCGGGGCGAGTTCCAGCAGATGTTGTTCCAGGCGATCGGGGTCGCAGTAGAAGTTGACCCGCCGGCCATCTTTGGCAATGTACACGCCGTAGCGGTCGTGCGGGAGGAACTCCCGCTGTTGGAGCAAGCCAACCTCATTCATGTAGCCGTTCAGAAAGAGCCCCGGCCCGGAGCCGGCCAGCCAGTGGATGCATAAATCGATCAGGTAGCCTTTGCGCTGCCAGGCGGTCAGCAGACCACCCGGGATGGTGTGCTGCTCCAGAATCGTAGTCTGGTAGCCGTTCATCTGGCCGTAGATTCCTGTGGACAATCCGCCTACCCCGGAGCCGATAATGATGATGGTTTTTCCGGCCATTCGATTTCCAATCGTTTTACGGGTGTCTTATCGGTTGCGCATCAGAATGGCCGCATTCACACCATTCAACGCGAGCAGCACCGCGAACATACCAACCAACGGTATTTGTCCTTGCTGGGCAAAGTACCCCGGGCTGACCAGCGCGGTATAGGCCAGCATCCCCGCTGCAAACAGGGCAACGGGTCGCCCCCAGGTTCTATCGCGCAACAAACCGATCCCGCCGGCGAGCAAGCAAGCGGCGGCGGCAAATTCCGCGGCCAGATGGAAGGAAATGCGAATAGGCTCGGTCTGTAGTTCCGGCACCAGGCCGGCTGCCAGGAAAAAGCCCCACTGGCCAATCATTAGCAACCCTACCGCGATACTATACCAGGCTGAGAATTTCATGCGTACAACTCCTGATGGATGATTCCGTCTTGCCTTGTCTTGCTGAATGTTTTATGTCAGTCCTGAAGTGTTGTAGAAGATATGGTGCGGTCTGGAAAACGGCCGCACCCTACACGCTTATTTGATAACTCGGTTTGCTGGCCGTGCCGTACCCGCAGGGCTGTGCCCGCAAAGCGCGACCGGCTTTTCAAAATCTCATGCGGGTTTATTGCCCACTGCCTGCGGTGTTTTGACCGCGACTGTCTTCTGCAACGGCTTCATGCCGAACAGCACGCGCAGCACATTCCAGCGCCGCACCAGCAGTTCGTACAGGCCCATGATAACGATGAAGGAACTAACTGAGGTAATGGCGTATTTCAACCACGCCGGGAGGTCCGTCTGCACCACAAAGTAACCCAGCCCGAGAATAACCGTCTGGTGCATGATGTAGAACGGCAGCACGGCCTCATTGGCGTATTTCAAGAAGGAATTGCTGAAGGTCAGGCGCTGGAAGCCGAACCCGAGCAAGGCCAGCAGGATGCTCCACGACAACAGGCTGTAGGATGCCTGCGCCAGCATGTTGGGGAGCGACCCGAAGGGCGCGTCCGCGCCGCCGGAGATGTTGGCCACAATCGTCGTCACAAATGTGACCAGCACAGCCCCCAGCGCGAACCAGCGCTGCCGTTTGATGCTGTCTTGCAGCCCGGCGTGCGCGATGATCTGGAACCCGGCCAGCAAGTAGAAGAAATACACCGGCAGCGGCCAGCCGCCAAAATCACGCAGACCGGCGTACCCGCGCGGATTGAGGGTGGCGTAGAGGATTGTGCCCGGCACGGCCAGCAGCGCCACCGCCCCCGGTTTGGCCAGCAGGTTGCCCAGCCCGTTCAACAGGCGCTGCCCGGATCCCATTTTAAACCAGCGGAAGAGCGGGTAGAAGATCAGGCTGAAGAGGAACAGGATTTCCAGATACCACAGGTGCAGGCCCATCCAGGCGAAGTTGCCGCCGAAAGCATAGAACCCTTCAAAATAGTGCGGCAGGAATTCGAAGTACGATCCGCTGAACCCGCCCTGGGTACGCCGTTCCAGATACACCATCAGCGAGGCGTGGGTGAACGCGCCCACCACCAGCGGCACCAGCAGCCGCAGCACTTTATCTTTGAGGAACCGGCCAAACCCGCCTTTGCCCAGCCCATAGAACAGACTGGCGCCGGAAATGACAAAGATGAGCGGCATAATCCAGCTACCCAGGAAGCCGGTGAAATAATCCGCGCCAGGATTGGTGACCGGATTTTTCACGTGCCAGCCGCCTGTGTCGAAAAACCGCCCATTATGGAAGAAAAACACCGCCAGGATGGCAATTACCCGCAGCCAATCCAGGTCGTACCGGCGTAGAGAAACCTTTCGTTCCATGATACCCTCCGTTCTTGGGTGTTTTCAGATCCTATACAGTTGACTGCACGATGTGGCTTACGACAAATGCCGGTTTGCATTGAGCATGCGCAGAGTAGCCTCCAGCAGTTGCGCTCGCCCGCGTGATAGCCTGCTTTTGAACGATCCGAGGCGCATCCCCAGCACCTGCGCGGCTTCCTGATAGGCCATTTCCTGGATATCCACCAGGATGATCGGGACGCGGTATTTGGCGGGCAGGCCCAGCAGGCATTTGTGAATGCCTGCGCGCAGTTCCGCGCGCTCAACTATTTGTTCGGGCGTGGGATGCGGATCCCGCAGCCAGCAACTGTTCTCGTTCAGGTCGCCGCTGGTTTCGTGGTACCCGGTAAGCGGAATGACCGCATGCGTTCGATAGCGCCGGAGCTGGTCGAGGCAGTAGTTGGTGGTGATGCTCATGATCCAGGCGCGAAAAGACGGGCCGTTGAAGGTATGGATTTTCCGGTAAGCCCGGTAAAACGCTTCCTGTGCGGCGTCTTCGGCGGCTTCCGGTTCCCCCAAGAGCCAGTATGCCTGCCGGTAAACCGCATTCTGATACTCGTTCACCAGGGTCGAGAATGCATCCAGATCGTTCTGCTGCGCCAGGCGGATCAATTGTTCCTCGCGCTGCTGCTTGGGACTGGAAACCGGGGTGGTTTCTGCGGAATGCCCTTGAAGACCGGGGGAGATACTGGCAGTTTTCAACATATGCGCCTCACACTTCCTGCGCGCGGATGGACGCAGGCCATTCACCTATTCGCGATCGCTTCCTGCTTGCGCCCTGCTTATTGGCGAATATTACCGGAGCCCTTGACGTCCTTGTAGACTTTGGCCGGGTTGCCGCTGTATTGAATATCGCCCGAGCCGTTGATCCTCGCATCCAGGCTCTCTCTGGCGTAAACCGTGATGTTGCCCGACCCGTTCAACCTGACCGTGGCAGACTTCGCTTCCAGTTGATCGCAGTAGATGTTGCCGGATCCGCCCAGCGAGATATCAACCTGATTCGCCGTACCCCGAATGGTGATATTGCCAGAACCGGGCAACGAAACCGAGAAGATATCTCCGCTTAACTTGGAAACGGTGATATTGCCCGAGCCGGGGATCAGGACCCCGGACAGCGATTTCACGGTGATCCGGATCTGGATGGGTTCGGTGGTCTGGATGGTGGTAAAGGGTTTGGTGCGGATGACCAGCACGCTTTTCTCCAGGATGGTCTCAATCAGCGGCAGGATGTTGTCTTCCGCCTCGACGACCACCGATTCTTCCGGCCCGATGACGATTTCCACGTTACCCGAACCTTCCAGCGAGACGGCCGTAAATCCGCTCACGCTGCGTGTTTCGCTGACAACCTTGCCCGATCCGGTGATCGTTTGCTGCCTTGGCACAACGACAGAACAGGCAGGAAGAATGAGCCCGCAGACGATCAACAGGGTGATTGCTTTCTTATACATATGCTTATCTCCATGGAATGTACGATCGAAGAAAAATGGATTTCAATTTGAGCTTAGCAGCGAAGAGGGTGTAATGTCGCCAGCCAAAAGTCACATTCAGGGGATATATTTTTCGGTTATGGCGTGTGCTGCAAACTAGAAAAAGACAACCATCAGGTTCATCGCGGCATGCAGCAGCATAGGTGGATAGATGCTTCCGGTGCGGGCGCGGGCAAAGGCGTAGACGACACCCCAGATGGCCGCGTTCAGCACCTGGATCGCCACAAACGCCGGCGGCACCCCGTAGAAGATGTTATTGCCATGCAGAAGTCCGAACACCAACCCGCTGATCAAGATTGCCAGAATGGCGCTGCTTCGTTTTGTGTAGAATTTTTGCAGACCCATCAGCAGCAGGGTAAACACCACGCCGCGCCAGATAAGTTCTTCAACCAAAGGCACCCAGACCGTCTCGGTCAGCAGCCATTGGTTGCCGCTGTACGGCGTGCTGCCGGAGAAGGCCAGGTAAGCGCCTACGATCCCGCAGTTGAGCACCAGCAGGATCAGGATGAGCCTCCAGGAGGAAAAGGTTTTGCCGATCTGGAAGCCAAATCGGCGCGGGTCGCGCCACACGGCAAAGAACAAGATCCCGAGAAGCAGCATATGCCCGCGGGAGACAAGCCCCCACACGTTCGGGACAGCATTTGGGAAGACTTCCTGCATCCACGGCAGCCAGAAATGGTCGCTGATGATGACCAGACCGGCAAAGGAAAGGACAAGTACAACTGCCAGAATAGCGGGCCAAGCGGAAGGAAAGGCTGGTTTTTTCGACTGGAGGGCAGACGCTTGTTCCAAAATTGCCTCACTTCAGACTTTCTTAACGTTGACCCGAGTCAGGCGGGGTACCGGCATCCGGTCTAATTTGCTGCACCGAAATCAGGGTCAGCCCTTTGTTGCGCAGCCTGGATAGCAGCCCGTACAGCTCGGCCTGGTCCGCGACTGTTCCGCGCAGCGCCGTTTCCGCCCGCTCCAGGTCGACGATGGTCTGCATCTCGCCAAACCAGTCCGCCCAAAAACCTTCATCCATGCAGCCCTTGACCCGTATTTCATAAACAGGCGCAGCCGGTTCCCAGCTAAGACCTGTGCACGGTGAAGGGTTGTCGGTTTCACTCCCCATGCATGCCTCCTTGGATCGTTTTGACCATGGCAAACATTCCCTTCGGATACGATTTTCCATCAACAACCTGAGCGTATCCCGAAGGGGGGTGTAATGTCGCCAACCAAAAGTCACATTGCGGGGGTATATTCGCGCGAGGCTAGGGGATCAGACCGAGCTCGCGGGCTTTCGCAATCGCCTGGGTGCGGCTTTCCACCGCCAGTTTTCCATACAGGTTGGTGATATGCCGTTTTACCGTACCCTGGGCGATCACCAGATGTTTCGCGATCTGGTCGTTTGAAAATCCTCTGGCGATCAGGCGCAGCACTTCCAGTTCCCGCTCGCTCAATGGCTCTATCAAAACCGCCATCCCGGGACCTTCCGCATCGTGCGGTTTCGCTTCCTGCCCGATTGTTTGCCGCCAGGCGGTCACCTGGCCGAGCGATGCCAGCAGGTGGCCGGCATAGGCGGGGTGGATCTTGCGCTCGATTGCCTGCCGCAGCAGCGGCTCAAGATTGGGTATTTCGGCGAACACGCGGGAATAGCCGTACGTTTCGGCGATTTCGAGCGCCTGTCCCAGTCGCGCCAGAGCAGCAGCGGTGTTGCCCAAGGCTTCATCCGCCTGCGCGTTTGCCAGCGTCAGTTCCAGCACGCGGAAGGTCAGGCCGTGCTCTTTCGCGCTCGCAAGCGCAGGACCGATGAACTCGAGCGCCCTGCGGGGATGGCCGAGGGAGATTTGTATCTCTGCCCAGGCCAGATGGCAGAAATATTCAACGTCACAATGATACGGACCGATCCCCAACGCAAAGGGTACGTTTGGGTCGGGGTTGGCTGTTTTCACCCAGCTCTCTGCCTGGGCGCGCACCTGCGCGTTCTGCGGGGTTTGTTTTAAGGCAAACAGGATGTGCAACGCCTCGGCGCACCGTTCGTGTTGGGGGCCCATCTGCGCCATTCGCAGCAGGGTTTCCTCTGCCGCGCTGATGTCGCCGCGCAGAAATCGCACGCGCGCCAGGGCAATAAACCCCAGAAGTTCCATCCAGGAGGCCCAACCCGGCAAGTCCAGCGCCTGAACAAGAAGACGCTCGACCTCTTCGAAATAGCCGTGCTCCAGCAGCAGGATGCTTAGAACTATATCCAGGCCGCGGATGGCGGGGATTTCGTTTCTGGCAGGCCCGGCCATCTCGGCGAACTTTTCTTTCCACTCCCGGCATAGGGCTTCGGCGCGGTCCAACTGCCCCAGGTAATACGCCAGCCGCACCTGGTAGAAGATGTTGGTTACCCCACCCAGGTAATTGCTGGCTTCCAACTGGAAAGGCAGCGCTTCTTCGAATGCTCTCTGGGCTTCCACCGGCCTGTTTTGCATCAACTGGGCGTGCGCCAGGTTGATCTTGCACGTCGACCGGATCCCTTTTTCCGCCTCTGGCAGCAGTTCCAGTCCCTTGAGACTGAGCGCGATGAGTTCCTGCGGGTCAACATACGCGCCGAAACGGCCCAGCAGGATCTGGCTGCGGATCACGCAGATATGTCCAACGACCCAATCGCGGAAGGGCACCAGGGCGCCATCCTGACCGACGGTTGCCTGGGCGGGTAATTCCGGCAGGTCGATCGCCCGTTCCGCCAGTTGGATCTTCTCCTCGACCGCGTCCAGAAAATCGTTGCGGAAGGTGAGCACCAGCGCCCAGGCATAATAGATACAGATTTCCGGCGCCCGTTCCAGGTAAGGTTTGGGCAGCGTCTGGCACCAGCGGATCACCAGGCTAGTCTGTCCTTGCAGCAACATGCGCATCGCGTACCGGCCCAACAACCTTCCGGCGAAGGCCCAATCGCCGTCAGCCACGGCATACGCCAGCGCGTATTGGATGGCTTCGGTGGCAAGCCCTTTTGCCTCGAACCATGCGCTGGCCCGGCGGTACAGCCCGGCGATCTGGTCGGGCGCCGACCGGCGCAGGGTATGGAGGAGCATTTCGGCGAATAAATGGTGGTAGCGAAACCACTCGCGCTGATTGTCCAGCGGCACCAGGAACATATTGCCCTGGTCCAGGGATTGGAGAATGGATTGGCTGGCGCTGATTCCGTTCCCGCCGTAGACGACCTGATCGCACAACGCGCCACAGAACCGTTCCAGGACCGAGGTGTGTAACAAAAACTGCCGCGTGGCTTCCGATTGTCGCTCCAGCACTTCGCTGATCAGGTAATCAACGATGTAGCGATCGCTTCCGGTAAAAGCGTCGATGAATGCGCGCCGTTCTGGTTCGCTGGCGTATTCTTCCAGGGCCAGCGCAGCCAGCTGCATCCCGGCCGCCCAGCCTTCCGTGCGCTCTTTCAGCTTGGCCACTTCATCGG
>CALDSL010000254.1 GCA_937920255.1 uncultured Anaerolineaceae bacterium
TAAATCGAGCGGAAGTAGCGGCGGTTGTACGGACCGGCCACGTTCAGGCCGAGGTCGGTCAGGCGGCGTTTCCACATCAGCAGGCCCTGCTCATCGGCCACCTGCATGGCGAAGTGGTGCGTGCCGCCGATGCCGGGTGCGCCCTGCGGCAGGTTTGACCATTCAAAGAAGGTGATTACACTGCCCGGGTGGCCGGCATCGCCGCCAAAGTACAGGTGGTAGCTGCCGGGGTCGTCAAAATTGACGGTTTTCTTGATCAACCGCATGCCCAGCACGCGGGTGTAAAAATCGAGGGTGCGCTGAGCGTCTGCGCTTACCAGGGTGATGTGATGGATACCAGTAATTGTCATCGTCGTCAACCTTTCATCTGTCTGTCAAACCAAATCGTTCCTTTATTCTAAGGTTTTTCGTACTGCTTTCAACTACTCGCGTATCTCAACCCTGCACAGACGCTCATCGCTTTCCCCGGTCGTCAGTTGACGGCTTCGGCTTCCGGCTGCTGGACGATCTCGAGTTCGATGTTGATCTTGATTTCATCACCGACCAGCACACCACCGGTCTCCAGAGCGGCATTCCATTCCAGGCCCCACTCCTTGCGGCTGATCTTGGTGGTGGCGCTGAAACCGGCGCTCATGGTGCCCCACGGGCTCTTGGCCATGCCGGAGTATTCCACATCCAGAACAACGGGCTTGGTCACGCCGCGGATGGTCAGATCGCCATAAATCTTGCCGCGGGTCTCATCCACAACCTCAACGCGCTTGCTCTTGAAGGTCAGGTAAGGGTACTGATCGGCGGCCAGGAAGTCATTCGAGCGCAGGTGCGCGTCGCGTTTTTCTTCGCGGGTGTTGATGCTGGCAGCTTCAATCTGCACATCCACGCTCGACTGCGCGGGGTTTTCTTCCACGAAATCCACGGTTCCGGTAAAGCGTTCAAACTGCCCGCGCACGTTGGAAATCATCATGTGGCGCACAGTGAAATTAATCTCAGAATGGGCGGTATCAATTGTCCAGGTCATTTTCGCTCCTCAAAACAGAATATAATTGTTGTTGAACGTATGATACCTGCTCAGCGTAACAGGATCGTAAACATTAGCATAAACGGAGGAAAGTATGCCTGCAACAACTGTAAGGCAGCGAAGCGACGTCCCGGCCGAGCGCACCTGGAACGCGCCCAGCGTGTTCCCCACCCCTGCCGACTGGCAAGCGGAAGTGAAGGCGCTCACCGCTGATATTCCCGCCATTCAAGCCTACCAGGGACGGCTGGGGGAAAGCCCGGAAATCCTGTTGGAAACCTTCAAGATGATGGAAACATTCTACGAGCGCGCCGGCAAAGTGCTGGTGTATGCCACGCTGACCGCCGCCACCAACACCGCCGACCCGGCCGGGGCGCAGATGGAAAGCATGGCGTATATGGCCTTTGGGCAACTGGCCGCGTCCGTCGCGTTCATCGACCCCGAGTTGATCGCGATTGGGCGTGAAAAAATTGCGCGCTGGATGGACGAAACCGCGGCGATGAAACCTTACGCGCATTACTTCGACAACCTGTTCCGCAAGCAGGAACACGTGCGCTCGCATGAGGTCGAAGAAGTGCTGGGCATGCTCACCCCGGCCTTCAACGGAACGGCCACCACGGCCAACTTGCTCACCGACGCGGATTTCCGCTTCGCGGACGCGACGGCCAGCGACGGCAGCAAGCTGCCGGTGACGCAGGGCACGCTGGACGAAATCCTCTCGGGTAGCGACCGCGAGGCGCGCCGCACAGCCTGGGAAAGCTACACTGATACCTACCTGTCCTTCCGGAATACCCTGGCCAGCAACCTGGCCACGTCGATCAACCAGATGGTGTTCCGCACCCGCGTGCGCCGCTATCCGTCCACGCTGGAAGCCAGCCTGGCGGAAAACAACATTCCCGTGGAAGTGTTCCACAGCCTGATCGACACCTACAAGCGCAACCTGCCCACCTGGCACCGGTACTGGGCTGTGCGGCGCAAGCTGCTGGGCGTGGAAACCCTGCACCCATACGATATCTGGGCGCCCCTGACCCAAAAACCGCTGACCGTTCCATTCGACCAGGCGGTGGAATGGGTGAGCGCGGCGCTGCAGCCGCTGGGCGAAGATTACGTCGACGCGCTGCGCCAGGGCGTGCTAAAGGATCGCTGGATCGATGTTTACCCGTCACAGGGCAAGGCCTCGGCGCAGTTCTCGGCCGGCTGGTTCGGCACGCACCCGTTCATCTTCCTGAATTATGATGATACGATTTTCTCGGCCAGCACCCTGTCGCATGAGTTGGGCCACTCGATGCATTCCTACCTGACGTGGAAACACCAGCCGATCGTGTACAGCGATTATTCGCTGTTTGTGGCCGAAGTGGCCTCCAATTTCCACCAGGCCATGCTGCGCGCCCACCTGCTGGCCACCAACACTGACCCGCAGTTCCAGATCAGCGTGATCGAAGAAGGCATGAGCAATTTCCATCGCTATTTCTTCATCATGCCCACCCTGGCGCGCTTTGAACTGGAGATGCACGAACGCGCCGAACGCGGCGAGGGTCTGACCGCCGAGATCATGAACCAGCGCATGACCGAACTGTTCAGCGAAGGCTACGGCGGCGAAATGCACGTCGACCCTGACCGGGTGGGCATTACCTGGGCCACGTTCGGCCACCTGTACCAGGATTACTACGTGTACCAGTACGCCACGGGCATCTCGGCCGCCAACGCGCTCTCGCGGCGCATCCTGGCCGGCGAGCCGAACGCCGCGGAGAACTACCGCAAGTTCCTGTCCTCAGGGTCGTCACTGTACCCACTGGACGCGCTCAAACTGGCCGGGGTGGATATGACCACCACCCGCCCGGTGGAAGAAGCCTTCCAGGTG
>CALDSL010000255.1 GCA_937920255.1 uncultured Anaerolineaceae bacterium
GGGGTGAAACTCAAAATAGCCGAGCACATATACAAGAGCGTCTGAAGGTTGTTTCAATCCTCTCCATCGAGGCGGGGGGATTCGAATCGACCTCATTGTGTACGCTCAGCGACCTACACGGTGTTTCAATCCTCTCCATCGAGGCGGGGGGATTCGAATGAGCCTGGCTAACGGGATCGAAACGGCTTACATGTGTTTCAATCCTCTCCATCGAGGCGGGGGGATTCGAATTCGAGACCGTCACAGTATTAAGCCGATCAATCGGTCGTTTCAATCCTCTCCATCGAGGCGGGGGGATTCGAATAGACCACCGACAACACCGGTAAAAAGTGCGAGTTAGGTTTCAATCCTCTCCATCGAGGCGGGGGGATTCGAATTAATCCGGTTCCAACCGGAACACCCGCGGCTCTTACGTTTCAATCCTCTCCATCGAGGCGGGGGGATTCGAATCATGTCCTCTCGGCAGTTTAACCTGGGCGGCGCCCAAGGTTTCAATCCTCTCCATCGAGGCGGGGGGATTCGAATATTTACGGACTTTGATCAGGTAAACATGGCCCTTGCAGTTTCAATCCTCTCCATCGAGGCGGGGGATTCGAATCTGGTTCCTGGGCTGTTATTGGACCCGGTGGTTTTCAGTTTCAATCCTCTCCATCGAGGCGGGGGGATTCGAATGGGCGCTTGTCGAATGCGATGGTGGCGCAAGTTCGTTTCAATCCTCTCCATCGAGGCGGGGGGATTCGAATGCTGTGCAGTGCAGAGCGGAAAAATATCCGGCTCTCGCGTTTCAATCCTCTCCATCGAGGCGGGGGGATTCGAATTGAGATGAAAAAACCGGGTTTTAACCCCCACCTGCCCGTTTCAATCCTCTCCATCGAGGCGGGGGGATTCGAATCGTCCCTCATTCGAGGCTGCCTTCACCGGCTATTGGTTTCAATCCTCTCCATCGAGGCGGGGGGGTTCGAATGTGTGGCCTGGATGAGAGCGTCTTCATGCAGCAAAAGTTTCAATCCTCTCCATCGAGGCGGGGGGATTCGAATAATCGCTGTCCGCTACAGCTCCAAAGCTGCTCCCGCCACGTTTCAATCCTCTCCATCGAGGCGGGGGGATTCGAATAAAGATCTTGGAATACTCCAATGAACCGGTGATTTAGTTTCAATCCTCTCCATCGAGGCGGGGGGATTCGAATGCACCCGTGAAGAATTTATCCAGTATTTTACTCTGGAGTTTCAATCCTCTCCATCGAGGCGGGGGGATTCGAATCTGGTTGCTCTTGGGGTCTCTTTGGTTGGGGCGGTTTGTTTCAATCCTCTCCATCGAGGCGGGGGGATTCGAATAAATCGAGGAGATTGACGAGAAGGATAGCACTTTCCCTTAGTTTCAATCCTCTCCATCGAGGCGGGGGGATTCGAATCAGCTTTTTGGCGGCTACTCACAAGTCGAGGTCGACGGTTTCAATCCTCTCCATCGAGGCGGGGGGATTCGAATGTAGTCTATTGGGCGCTGCTCGACGACGGGTATTACGTTTCAATCCTCTCCATCGAGGCGGGGGGATTCGAATTTGCCTGCTTCCTATGCGGAGGCGCTCGCTTATAAGAGTTTCAATCCTCTCCATCGAGGCGGGGGGATTCGAATAACGTGGTCACGGTTCCCATGGAGGAACCCGTGTGCCTGTTTCAATCCTCTCCATCGAGGCGGGGGGATTCGAATGCGTGTTGCTCGGTGTGTTTTGTGTGGTGGTGGAGTTGTTTCAATCCTCTCCATCGAGGCGGGGGGATTCGAATAGGTTCTCATAGGTATTCTTATCGTAGTCATATTCACGTTTCAATCCTCTCCATCGAGGCGGGGGGATTCGAATAAAGTATACCACCGGGCGCAATAGCCCGAACCCAACAGTTTCAATCCTCTCCATCGAGGCGGGGGGATTCGAATTTAGCCGCAACCGAAGCACAGCAGCCGGTTACCAACTGGTTTCAATCCTCTCCATCGAGGCGGGGGGATTCGAATAGCCTCTCAAAAATCGCGCTCTTTCGCATCCCACCTCATTATAGCACTTCTTTGCGCGCGTTTGTACCGGCCCCGCGAGCACCTTTGAGATGAACGACCACACTCCTCCTTTCTCATCTGCGGTGGTCGTTCATCTCATCGTCCAACGCCGCCGTTCGCGCCCGCGCGCCCTCCAGCGCGCCGGATCGCCCGAATCGAGCGGAATCCGCGCTTATGCGGGCGGCTGCGACCGGCGCCAGAACCAGCCGAACAGCGCTTCGCCCGCCGCGCCCGCCAGCGCTCCCAGCGCCAGGCTCACCGGCGCGCACAGCAGCAGGTATGGCACCCCCAACAGCAGCGTCGCCCCCAGCGAGACAACCCCCGCCAGCAGCCCCACAAAGGTGTTCACCAGCGTGGAGATCAGCCACAGCTTGGCCCCCGCCCAGGCGCCGTTGGCCGCGCCCGCTCCACCGCCAGACCGGGCAAACAGCCCGGCCAGCATCCCGCAGCCCAGGTAGATCAGCAGCAGCACCGGCAGCGAGAACGCCATCGCCGTGCCGGCCGTCAGGTAATGCAGCGAGTCGACCAGCGTGAACGGCAGCGCCAGCGCCAGCGCGGCGCGCGTGCTGGGCGACAGGCCGCGCGCAAAGTATCCGATACGTGTTTCAGACAGTGAGTCAAATTTTGTTTTCACGGCAATCCTCTTGTTGGTTAGGTCGGTTTACGTGTTTGGTAGTGCCCTTCGACACCTCCGGCAGGGTACCGCCCTTCGACAGGCTCAGGGTACACCCATTCGACACCTTCGGTAGCGTACTTGTTTGCGGTCAGTCCTCCGTCTCATCCACCACCAGGTTGACCGGCAGGATCTGCTCGGGCGCCATGCCCTGAAAATCCTTGGGGATCTGTCCCAGGTGCCAGCCCTGGTGGGTGGCCTCGCCGTAAAAGTACTTCAACCCGCTGGCGGGGTCCACCACGTACTCGCCTTTCAACCGGTCGGCCCCGGCCACGCCGAACGCCAGGTGGCGCGGGTACAGCAGCAGAACCACGCGGAACCCCAGCCGCGCGATCACCGCCGCGCACAAAATGGCCACATCCTCGCAGTCGCCCGTGCCGTCCACCAGCGTTTCGATCGGGTAGCGCGCCCAATCTTCGTGCCCGGTGGTGTCGCGGTCATAGCCGTAGGGGATGCAGGCCTGCACAAACTGCAGCACGTTGAAGGCCTGGTTGAAGGTGGTCCACTTCTGGCCCTGGTGCAGCCGCGCGAAGGCGTTGGCCAGCTCGCGCACCTCGGGCATTTCGCACTCGGCGTACCGGTTCCACTCGCCGGCAAAGCGCAGTTGGCGGTGATAATAACTGTAGCGCGCGCGGCTGATGGCCAGTTCCACCCGCTGCGGCGCCTCCTTTCCTCTCCCGCGCGGGCGGAAGGTCCACTGGAACACTTTGTACAGCGCGTCTTCCCCTTCGGCAGCAGCCGCGCTGAACGCGCCCGCGCCCAGCAGCGCATAGCGCGCGCGTACCTCGGCCGGCAGCTCCTCCAGCCGCAGCGCCGATGGCCGCGTCAGCCCGGTCAGCGCCGCCAGCGGCATGCCGTGCCGCGCCTGGAAGAACAACGCAGTGTAGCCGTCGCCGCCCCAGGCAGCTTCCCAGCGCGCCTCGCCGGCGGCCGGCGGCGGAAGGCGGCAGGGTTCCCACGCCGGGCTGCCGGTGAAGGCATGGCGGGTGTGCAGTGAAAACCCCGGCCCGCCCACCGCGTCGAAATCAGGCCGTGCCAGTGGGGTGCTCATGCGCAGGCCGGCGTCCACCAGCGCCCGCGCAGTCCCCGGGCGCTCCTGCTCGCGCGCGCGCAGCACATCGTCCAGGCTCAGATCCCACGCCGGCCGGTACTGCGCCGCGCCGCGCGCCAGCAGCCAGCCGCGCAGCACGCCGGCGTCCGCGGCGCGCCAGCAGCCGCGCAGCGCGGCGCGGTAATCCTCCAGCCACTGCGCCGGCTCGAGCGCCCAGCGCTCAAACACCCACTGCGCCGCGCAGCAGTCCACCGCCGGCGCGCGGTAGACCGCGTCCCACCCGTTGGCGCGCGCATCCGGCCCTTCTCCGGCCGGAACATCCGCCGGGAACGGCCCCCAGTCCCCTGCCAGCGCCTCGCCCGCGCCCTCCAGCGCGCGGCCATACGCCAGCAGATCTTCACGCGCCTGTCGCGCCCGTTCGCGCGCCTGCTCAAACGGCCCCGCCAGCGCGGCCAGCAGCTCGCCCGCCGCGCGCGCCGCCCAGGCGCGCTGCAGGCGGTCGATAATTTCCGCGCGCAGCCGGTAGGCCTCCTGCGCGCGCGGACCCATGCGTCGCAGCACCCACACCCCCACCAGCGGGCGGCGCGCGAAATCCGGCAGCCAGCGCAGCAGGCGCGGCGCGCGCGGCGCGCTGTTCAAGATCGACTGCAGCCGCGCGCCGCGTTCCAGCGCTTCCTGCTCCAGCGCGGCCGCTCCCGCGCCAAGGTTCGCCGCCGCGGCAGCCGCCGCCTGCTCGCGCTCCAGCGCCCCCTCAAACAAGTCCAGCGCGCGCAGCGCAGTCGCCGCGCCGCCCGGGTTCATTCCCGGCGCCAGCGGCAGCGCGTCCAGCCCGCGCTCCAGCGCCGCCAGCCGCTCGCGCGCGTGGTCTTCCAGCGCCGACCGCCAGTGCTCCCGCGCCAGCGGGTATGCCTTTTCCTGCAGCATCGCCTGGCGCGCCTCCAGATCCTTTACCCAGGGCGTTTCCGGCACCGCCTCCACGTCCAGCGCGGGCAGATCCAGCCCGGTAAAGCGCAGGCTCAGCCCCAGTTTGCCCGGCGCGCGCTGCAGACGGCCCAACTCGGGCGGGGTTGCGGCTGCCAGCGCGTCCAGCCATTCGCCCACTCCGCCCAGCGCTTCCTCCAGCGCGGCGGCCGCGCCCTCTGCCGGCGGCTGGCGCGCATCGCCCGCCAGGTGCGCCCGCAGAAATTCGCTTGCGGTGCGGCGCGCGCAGGCATCCTGCAGAAATTGGGGATCATAGAGCAGCGCCACGCACCCGATGCTGGAATAAAAACAGCCGCCGGCAGAGGGCTCCGCCGCCGCGCGCTGGGCGGCCATGCGCTGCGCGGTGTCTTCCTGCACCAGCGCCAGCAGCGCATTCCCCAGCAGCAGCCCGGCGTGGGCTTCGTCGCGCACCTGGGTGCCGTCTTCCTTCTGCGCGTCGAACAGGTACACGGCCGGTTCCGGCGGCCCATCGCGGCGGCAGTGCATCTCCTGCAGCAGCGCCGCGCGCGCGTCCGCGTCGCCGCGCAGCAGCGCGTCCAGCTCCTGGAGGGCGGCAGCCGCGGCCAGCCGCGGGTCATAGCCCGCCGGCTGATCCCGGCTGCCGCCCTCCGCACCGCCAAACAGCGCAGTCTTCAACAGCAGGTGGCAGCGTCCCACGTCCAACGTATCAGCCGCGTCTTGCGCCAGCGCCAACAGCGGCAGCAGCGCGCCCTGCGCCCACGCATCGGCCAGGTCTACCACCAGAAAGATATTGCCGGGAACCAGGTAAGTGTCCTGCCAGCCGGCCGCCGCCAGGTTTTCCTGCACGCGCACCGCGCGCAGTTCCTGCTCGATCGTTTCGCGCAGCGTTTCAGCCGCGGCGCACGTCTGGCGCAGCGCCGAGCGGCGCAGCGCGAAGCCGTCTTCGCTCGCGGCGGGCTGGTCGGGCGCATCTTCCAGCGCCAGCAGCGCCGGCATGCCGTCGTCGCCCGGGCGCAGGCACAAAAAGCGCGTCACCTGCGCGCGGCGCGCTCCGCCGCGCAGCCAGATGCGCCCCACCTGCGCGCAAGCCGTCTCGCACACCGCTCCCACCGCGATAATCACCGCCGGAACCGGCGCCGTACCCATCGCTGAACCGCTGTCTGTCATCCCAACCCCCCGTTGGTTTTGATCGTGTGGTTGGCCGGCGCCCATTGGGTTTCCCCATCCGGGCGCCGGCCGCGGGCCTTCCCCTGTGTCAGCCCACCTTGCCCCACCGCCGTTGCATGGCGATGAAGGCGCTGATTTCCTTCTCGTACTGCCTGCGCAGGCTGTCTTCCGCCGTCATTTTGGCCATCGCCGCGCGGTGGGTCTTGATGGCCTCATCCAGCATGGCGATCGCGGCGGCGTTGCCCATCTGGCGCACTTCGGCGTCGATGCAGCCGTCCACCGCACTGGCCCAATCTTTGCGGCGCGAGAATACTTCCTCCGCGCGCTCGCGGCCCTGCGCCAGCCGCAGGTCGCGCCCCGGCACAATGCCGTGCTCGCGGTGACCGCGCTCGGGATCGTAGTAGTACCACGACCCGCTTTGCACGATGTAGCCAAACACCAGCGCGCCGGCAAAGATCTCGCGGTTGTGCACCCCCTGCTCGGGCATCACGTCGTCGGCGTTTTCCATGTTGGGCAGAATGTGCAGCGAGTAGTCAACCTTGCGCCGGCGCTCGTATACCGCTTTGCACTCCTCCACGCCGCGGATCATAAAGGCCGGCAGCCCGTACTGCACGCGCACCACGTCGATCCGGTCACGAATGCTGGTGGTTTTGATTTCGTACAGCGTGCCGTTGCGGAAACTCTCGGGGATGAGCGGGCTGTCTTCGTCCTCCACCCCGATGATGCTCTTGCCCTCCAGATCACTCAGACCGCGATCTTTGTTGTACTGCCAGAAGGGATGGCAGTATTCCACCAGCCGGGTGAGCTGCGCCTCAATCAACTCGTGCGCATCCATCCCGCGCTGGCGCGCCTGCGCCGCCAGCGTGCCGAGCAGCGAAGTTTCCTCCAGGTCTTTCTGGAAGAACTGCCCGGCGTAGGCGGCCACCTGCGGGCGGCAAGCCTGGCACCACTGGCCGAACGCGGGCAGGCTTTCGCCGGCTGCGGCCGGGATCATGGCCGGGAACAGGGTGAGCGCGTCAGCGCGCGTCACCTTCTCGCGGTAGTACTCGTCAAAGTCGAGGTCGATCTCCTGCTGGAACTCGTACCCAGCCGTTTCCGCGTCGTTTTTGCTGGCCAGCCGCTCGCTTTCGGATTGCAGTTCGCGCGCGGCAAGACCGGCCGCCGCAGCGGCAGCGTTGAGCATCGCTCTGAAATGATCGGCCTGCGCCGCTGTCTGGTCGTACAGGCTGGCGGCATGGCGCTGGGCGGCGAGCTGCAGGGTGAGATCGTTGACCTTGCCCAGCGCGGTCAGGTTGTCGCGTTTGAACAGCGCGAACTTCTTCTTCCACCCGCCCAGGTTGACGGCGCGTTCCAGCATATCTTCGATGCCGTCGTCCAGCCGTTTGAGCGACTCGCGCGCCTTTTCGGTTTCCTTGCGCGCCAGCGCCAGGTCGCCCTCCGTGGCGCCCTGCTGCAGCAAGCGCGTCTTCAACCCGTCCAGTGACAGCACGCCGTCGTCCACCGCGCCGGCCGGGGCGTGCTCCAGCAGCCGCTCGAGCACGGCCGCGGCAAACCGCGCGCCCTTTTTCACCGCCAGTTGGGCGATCTCGCGCTCCAACCCGGCCAGCACCTCCGCCAGCCGCCGCTGCGCGGCCGTATCCAGCTTCTCCGCCTCGGCGCGGCGCGCGGCCTGGTTCTGGCTCTCCAGCGCGTCGATTTGCGCCGCGGCAGCGCTCACGTCACCGGCTTTGAGGATGGCGCTTTCATTCAGCATTTTAATGTAGGCGTTCTGCAGCAGGTCGGCGAGCAGATCGGCGTCGCGCAGCCGGAGCTGCGCCAGCAGGGTCGAAGCAGCCACTTCCACCTGCTGCGGGTCGGCCGGCCCCAGCAGCCCTTCGAGCAGCAGCGAACGCCCCATGCGCGCCGCGCAATATTGCAGCAGCCGCTCCTTGGGGTACACCAGCGAGGCTGCCGCCAGCGAACTGAACACGCGGCGCTTGCCCTGAAAACGCTCATCCAATACGGCCAGGTTGGCGGTGAAACCGCGCATGGCGCCCGCCACCGATGAACCGGTGTCCATAAACACTGCCTGGGCGATCATGTTGAACACATCTTCGGTGGAATTCAGGCGGAAACCGGCCTGGTTCTCCATGTCCACCACAAAGCGGTAGTCAAACGGCGCGGCCACCACTTCCACCGGCCCGCCTTCGGGGTAGGCCACGTTCCAGTACGGGTTTTCGGTCAGGTAGTTGTCTTCTTTAAACCAGGCGTAGCAGTTGGCGCGGATCTTGTCCTTTTGCGCCTGGGCTTCGCTCAAAATTGCCCGGTCGACCACCGCCGGCAGGATGCCGATGCTGATGATGGTAGGATCTTTCCCGTCCAGCAGGTGACGAGCCAGGTAGGCGATATCGAATACCAGCGCGCTGCCCGAACCGCCGCACTTGGTGTAGATAAAGATCACCCGGCAGCCCGGTTCGACGATGTACTCGCGGCCGTCGCGGCTCATGGCCTGCGTGGCGCGGATATTCTCGATCTCGAATAGCGCCTCGATCTCGCTCCGCAGGCGGTCGATGAACGCCGGGCCGCGCGTGCGGTCGTTGAACATGCGGAACAGCGCCAGCCGCCCCACCAGCCGCATTTGCTGGGTCGAACCGCCCCCCGTAAGCATCACGGTCGGGAGTTTGGCCGTTTCCGGCAGCCATTCGCGGATGGCCGGGAAATAGTCGATATTGCGGGCAACAGCGGCCGGGTTGAACCCGGAAAGCTCCACCCGCTCGGCCGCCGAATACCACGGCCGGGCCGTCTGCGTGACGGCGTTGTCGATGTCGATCCACAGGTGGCGCAGCACCGGCACTTTGCCGTAGGCGCGCTGCAGGCTTTTCTTTACCCGCCAGCCCACCTCGCCCGAGTTGGTGCCCAGACAAATAAACAAGGTCGGTTGAAAACGAATTTGTGTCTTCACGGAAATCCCCCTCTTGGTCAGGAACTGCTCCAATCAAATGGCGCGATATAGCGAAAAACGTGATTGCCCATCGTAAACTGCGTGTCCGCTTCCAGCGGCAGCGCGGCGGTCACCGCGCGGTAACCCTGCAGCACCCTCCCCCTGGGCACGAGGGTCAGGCGCACCTGGTCGTCTTCCCCCCACTCGGCCAAAATCACGGCATGTTCGTCCTCCATTCCCTCCCCGTCGACCACCACTTCGTTGTGGCTGGCGCGCCCGATGCGCACGCTGCTGCTGCGCAGCCCCTCCAGATCCACTTCCATCACCTGGGCCGGGGCATCTTTGCGCCAGTAGGCCAGCGTGCCACGCGCCTGGGGCGGCCGGGCCTTGACCCGGGCTTTCAACGCCCCGCGTGCCACCATCGTAACCGCCAGCAGCAGCACCACCCCTAGGATAATCATAGGTTTCTGGCAGCGCGTCCACAGCGACGGCGCCCTGAGCGTGACCGGCATCGACGCCGGCGTGGAGACGCGCAGCCCCGCGCGCGGCGCAGCCAGCAGCAGGCGCGCCTCGTACGTCCCTGCCGCCAGGCCGCCTGCCCCACCCCCGCGCAGACGCAGGCTCACCCGCCCGCCCCCCGGCGGCACGCTGATCTCGCCCTGCTCCAGTTCCACCCCGGGCAGCCCGTCCAGCGCCAGCGTGAGCGTCTCGGCGCGCCGGCTGGTGGAGATGATATCGATATCTATACGCATTGTTTCCGGCTGCCAGCACGCCCCCTCCGCCGGCTCGGGCGACGCCACGGGCGTCAGCCACAGCTCCGGCTCGTAGATTTCAAACGCCAGCGCCGTCTCGCCGCCCGTCAGATCCACCCCCTGCGGCGCTTCCAGCACTAGCCGGCCGCGGCGTTCGCCCAGCGGCAGCCCCGGCTCGCCCACCAGGTGCAGCGTCAGGTCGTTGGCGCCGGGCAGCAGCGTCACCCCGCCCGCCTCGGCCACCCGGAACCCGGGTAGATCGTACAGCCGCGGCGTCAGGCGGATTTCGCGCGCCGCGCCGGAATGCACGCGCAGCGCCAGCGGCAGCCCGGCCTGCGCCTCCGAGCGTTCGAATACATCGCCTTCCCCCAGCCCCAGCCGCGCCGATTCGACCCGCGCGCCGGGGATGACCCGCGCCTCGAACAACGTGCTGGCCGCGTGCCGGTACGGCAGGCCGTGATAGACCGCCCCCACGGGCTGGAATGCCACCACGTACGCGCCGTCTTCGGTTGGCACAAAGCCGCCATTAAAGCCCCCTGCCCCATCCGGCGCGAGCGGCACGCGCTGCTCCTGCCCGTCCGGCGCGCGCACCAGCGCCTCGAACCCGCCCGCCTCCAGCACGGAATCCGCCGGGTCGAGCTGCAGCCGCAGCGCCACCGGCTCGCCGCGCACCTCAATCAACGGCGCCGAGGGCTGCGCCACCACCGGCTGCGGGAAAGCCAGCGCGGTGAACTGCGCCGCGGCCGCCACCGGCACCACCCCCTTGGCGCCCTCGATGCGCAGCGCGTAGCTGCCCGGCGCGGCGGGGGTGTAGGCGCGCGTGAACACCCCATCCCCCGCGCGCTCATCGCCGTGCGTGCCGTCGTCGTACAGGCGGTCCAGGCTGTCGCGCCCGCCGTCCGGCCGGGTGATCTCGGCGCGAAAGCTGGCCTCGCCGATGATGTTGACCAGCTCGCCGCCGGGCTGCTCTTCCACCAGCCGCGCCGCCACCAGCGCCGGCTGGCCGGCTTCCACAAAGGCGCCCGGGCCTTGCACCCGCGCCCGCAGCCGCGCGGTGAGGATGGCGCGCGCCTGCGCCCCGCCCTCCACCGCGAACCGCCACGCTCCGCCCGCCGGCCGCGTTACGCTGGCCAGCGTGAAGCGCGCCGGCTGCGCCGCCGGGCTGGCCGGCAGTTCCGCCCCGGTCGGGTCGACCAGCCGCGCGTTGCTCCCCGCGGCGTGCACGGCCACAAAACTGGCGCGCTCCACGTAGGGCGCCAGCCCGGGATCGATCACCAGCGCGCCATCCGCGCCGGGAACCAGCACGCTGCGGTCTTTCAGCGCGCCCAGAATTTGCAGGTAGGCGTCCAGCAGACCGGCGGCGGTGGGCGCCAGCAGCACCTGCCCGCCCGTCTCGGCCGCCAGCCGGTTGAGAAACGCCGACTGCCCGCCCGCGGTGAGCGCCACCGAAAACACCGGCAGCCCCAGCGCGCGCGCCGCGGCCAGCGCCTCGCCCTCATATTGCGGATAGGGCGCAGCGATCTCCGGCACCCCGTCGGTGATCAATATCACCACCACGCGGTTGCCGCCGCGATCCGACGCGGCCAGAATTTCCCCCGCCGTCAGAAAAGCGGCTTTCACGTCGGTGTAGCCGCTGGCCTGGGCGCCCTCCAGCAGCCGCGCCAGCTCGGCCTGTTCCGGCCCGCCGGCCAGCGTCACCAGTTGCGGGGTGAGCGCCTGGCTGCCGCTGGAAAAACGCAGCGCCCCGGCCTGGTCGCCGGGCTCGAGCAGCGCCACCAGCAACTGCGCGGCGGTATAGCGCAGCCCGCCCGGGTCGTTGCCCTCCATGCTGCCCGAATCGTCGATCAGGAACAGCACGGAGACGTGCTCCGCCGCGACGGACTGGGGTGGGACCGCGGCCGTTACCCCCCCCGGCCGCGGCAGCCCCCACCCGCACAAGATTGCTGCAAGAATAATGAACCGCGCAAGCGATTGGCTTCGCATTTCCCCCTCCTGAAACCCGTGTGAACCTTGCTTACGGTCTCAGTATAGGGGAGCGCCCTGGGGCGAGGGTGAGAGAATCTAATGGTTGCGGGGAAGAGCTTTAACACAAATGGGAACGAATAAAACCGAACCCGCAGGGCGGCGTGGCACGAATAGAGCATTGATTTGGAACAGGTAGGTTGGGTTGAGCGTTTTTTGCGAAACCCAACACTCTTTCCATACGATCCTCATGCAGATATCGAACCGCGAAGGACGCAAAGGGCGCTAAGCTGAAATAAAAACTTAGCGCCCTTTGCGCCCTTCGCGGTTCGTTTCCGCAGATGCGTGGCTCTTATACAGCACACGGGCCGGCGGGGTTTTACCCAGCGGGGGTGACCCCCGCGGGGGTGATCAGCGGGCGGGTGAGCAGGTGGAACGCGACTGTCTCGACTTCCTGGGGTTTCCTGGAGCCGTCCTGTTTAATCAGCTTCTTCAACTGCGCCAGGATGATGGGCTGGTCGCCGAACACCTCTTGCGGGGCGACCTCGCCCGAGAACAGCTCGGGGATGCCCAGTTTCTGGTACAGGCTGCTGGTGAGGGTGTAAGTGTAATTGATGCTGATCTGCAACTCATCCGCCAGTTCGATCCGCTCGAGGCTGAACAGAAAGGCCACGCGCGTCACATCGCTCTCATGCGCAGTCAGCGACGCCACCGGGGCGGCGCCATCCAGCAGCAGCGCGCCGGGCGGCAGCCGCCGGCCGAGCGTGCTGTACAGCCGCTCGACCCCCGGCGTGCACACGAACGCCGGCCCGGCCGCCAGCGCCGCGGCCCACGCCAGCCCAAAGCGGATCTCATCCTTGATCAGGTAACCGGCCAGCGGCAGGCCGTCGGGCAGGTGTTCGACCATCGCCGCGCGCGGAGCCACCCCGGTGAGGATCACCCGCGCCGGCTCGCCGCGCAGCGCCTCGAACGCATCGCGCAGCCAGACGCTGTCGTCAGGGATATCGGTATCGACCAGCACAAAGTCGACCCGCTCGCGCTTCCTGCGCAGCCGGTCCAGCGCCGGGCGCAGCTCGCGCGGGTGGCGCACCGACGCGGCCACGCGCGTGCGCCAGTCGCGGCGCAGCAGCAGCTCCATCATCGTGCGCGCGTAGGGGTCATCCTCGATCAGCAGCACGCGGGTATCGCGCATGGGGCAGCCTCCGTGAGTGGGATGAAGATATTATAGCCCCGGATAGAAAATTACCATGCCGCCGCGAGGGATGCAAAAGCCCTCTCCGGGCGGGAAAGGGCAGCGTCCTCGCGATGGAGGTTGAGGGATTCGAATCAGTCGTTCTGATCGTGTTGGGAATTCTGATGCTCGGTTCGTTTCAATCCTCTCCATCGAGGTGGGGGGATTCGAATATGGCTCTCACCGCCCGCGCCGAAGGGAAAGTCTCTGTTTCAATCCTCTCTATCGAGGAGGGGGATTCGATGCAGACTGTTGAAGATATTCTACAATATAAGACGTCTAGTTTCAATCCTCTCTATTCAGGTGCGTAATCCCCTCCCCCTAAATCGCGGTTTTTGCGATTTGGGGGGAGCCGGAGGGGGGTCAATCCTCTCTATCGAGGTGGGGGGATTCGAATAACCGCCCGAGGAACCGGAAGAACCTGAGGGTTCGTTTCAATCCTCTCTATCGAGGTGGGGGGATTCGAATAGCGTCACCGACCCGGACGGAAACACCTGGTACAACGTTTCAATCCTCTCTATCGAGGTGGGGGGATTCGAATGAGTCTTATAAATGCGGAATGCTTACTGGGGATCTAGTTTCAATCCTCTCAGATCGGAAGAGCGTCGTGTAGGGAAAGAGTGTAGATCTCGGTGGTC
>CALDSL010000256.1 GCA_937920255.1 uncultured Anaerolineaceae bacterium
GCGCGCGCCGTGACGCAACCGGTCGGGCTTTGAACACCGTCCAGAAGCGGTACAGCAGTAGCGGGGCCAGCGCGTACCAGCCCGTAGCGCGGGTCACGTCGATTGCCTTCCAGATCCACGGCGGGCGGGTGGCGGCCAGCGCCGCCGGCAGCAGCGGGCGCGCCAGGCCGTAGAGCGTGTAGAACACCGGCCGGAAGACCTCGCCAATCTCGGCCACCGCCAGTTCGCCCTGCCCGGATGTGCTCTGGATCTGGCGGATATCCCAGAACAGCGCCTGGGCGAACCACTCCCAGAACAGCACCGCCACCAGCACGCCTGCGGCGGCCACCCCCACCCAAACCGCGATCCGCGCGCCGCGCGACAATTTCTCGTACAGGTGGTCGAGGAAGAACCACACCGCCAGCACCCCGGCTGCGGGCAGCACGATCTTGGAGGAGAACAGCGCCATCAACACCAGGCTGGCGCCGAGCACCGCCGCGGCGGCCCGGCGATTGCGCGGCCATGCCACCACGCCCCAAAACGCCGCCGCGATCAACCCGATCAGGAACGGCTCGCGCATTTGCGACGCGCCCAGCAACACGCCATCCGGGTACAATGCCAGGATCCACCCCGCCGCGAGCGCCACGCCCGCGTTCCAGCGTTCGCGCAGGGCGCGGTAGAAGAATGGCAGCCCCGCGGCCGCCGCCATCGCGCCGAGAATGATCATCAGGTAGGGGCGGTGCGCGTCGGGGCTGAGCCCGCGGTACACTAGTGCGCTGAGCGCCAGCAGCCCGCCGTACTGGTCGGTGGCGAAATCCAGGGTAAAGGCGACCATCAACGGCGCGCCGGACTCAGCCAGCTCCCAGGCCTCGCCGTCGCGCCGGTAGGCGTCGTAGAAGACGTACCCCGCCCTTTGCTCGGGTTCATCGTAGCCGTACAGCGGCAGCCCCACGCTGATGGCCGCGCCCAGCCCCAACCGCAGCAGGAACGCCAGCGCCACCATCCAGCCCAGGGCGCGGCCGGCGCCGGCCCACTTCCACGCCGCCAGCAAGCCCCAGATGCCGGGCACCAGTAAAAGGCTGCCCGCCAGCCAGCCAGCCCAAAAACTGCCGCGCGGAAATATCAGCGCCAGCCCGGCAGCCAGGGGCAGACCCGCGGCCAGGGCGATCAGCAGCAGCGCAAGCGGTTTCCGGTCGCGGACGGCCGGGGTAGGTGCTTTACTCATGGTCGAGCATGCCTTCCAGCGCGCGTTTGGCGCGCGCGCGCCACGTGTACAGCAGAATATCTGAGCGCGTCTGTCGCGCGAGTTGCTCGCGCTGGTTGGGGTCTTCCAGCAGAGCGGTCAGCGCCGCGGTCCATGCGTCAACATCCTCCGGCGGGCAAAAGACCGCGTTACCACGGTTGAGCACTTCGTGCAGCACCGGCAGGTCGCTGGCAATGATCGCCCGCCCCACCGCCATATACTCAAACATCTTCATCGGCGAGCAGATTTCCACCGAATTGCCGCCGCTGCTCCCGGCGATTGAGCGCTCATAGGGCATCAGCAGCACGTCGCCCGCCGCCTGGTACAGCGGCAGCCGGCGGTTCTCTACGAAACCGGTCAGGAGCACGTTGCGCACCCCGGCCACGTTCAGCTTCGACTGCCAGCGCGCAACGTCCTCGGGGCGCCCACCCACCCACAGGAAGTTGACCTCCGGCAGCTGCTGCGCCAGCGCAAACAGCAGATCCAGCCCGCGCCCGGCGTAAAAATGGCCGCTGTACACCACCGTGGGACCTTGCGGCAGTCCAAGCTGGTGGCGCGCCATGGCGGCATCGCCCAAATCCTGATAGCGCTCCAGGTCGGCCCCATTGGGGGCGACGCAGATTTCCTCGGGGGCAAAGGTGTGGCCGTAAGCCTGTTCTAACGCGCGCTGCAATGCCCCGGTGATCACCAGCGTGCGCTTGCGCCCTGGGTGGTTGAGAAATGCGCGGTACATGCGCGGGCCGAGCTTGCCGGTCGGGCGGTCGTGCAGTTCCAGAACCACGGGCATGTTCTCCCAGGCGGCCAGCAGCGCTTCCTGGATCAGCCAGGTGTAGATCAAATCCGCGCCCCACTCGCGCGCCCGGTTGAGCGCGGCGAAGGCGAAATCGTAGCGTTTCAACAGCCGCATCGATGGCACCCACTGCACCTCAAACGGCGTGGTCAGCCCGTAGTGTTCGGCCAACTGATCCCAGATCACCGGCTCGCGGCCGGGGGTGAAGACGCACACCGCCCCGCCCACCTGCGCCAGCGATTGCGCCACCTTCATCACCTGGATGCTGTTGGCCGTGGAGGATGGGATCTGCGAGGTGGTGATGCAGGCAATCTTCATGCCGCCTCCGGGGCGCTTTCATGCGCGCGCACCAGCGAAAGACCGCGCCAGGTGGTCAGCCCCACCGAGGCGACAAAATACAAGGAAAGTAGCGCCGCTTCCATCAGGTAGCCGTAAGTGGGCACCAGCAGCACGGTCAGCGCCACTTTCACCAGCGACGAAGCCAGCCCGATCTGGAACGGATACGCCGCCTGCCCCAGCGCCAGCAGCAGGGTGCGGTTCCAGAACAGCACGTTGGCCACGCCATAGCCCAGCAGCAAGATCATCAACGCCGGGAAGGCGGGCAAAAATTCCGGCCGGTAAATATGGAAGCTGCGTCCGAAGAATGTCCAATCCGAGAACAGCACTGGCCGCCCCACCGCCAGCAGGCCGACGCCCACCGCCGCCGTCCAGGCCGCGGCCAGCAACGTCACCCGGCGCAGCAGGCTGCGCAGGCGCGGCCATTCGCGCAGCGCCACCGCGCGCGTGATCTCGGGGAAGGTTGTGCTGATAAAAGGCGTCACCGGCATAACGATCAGGTTGATCAGGGACAGGGCCACTTTGAAATACCCGGCTTCGACCGGGGAGAAGAAGAAGCTGATCCACAATTGCTCGCTGTCGCGGGCGAGCACATTAATCGTACCACTGAAATTGGTGTTGATGGCAAAGCCTGCCAGCGCTCGCCGGTCGGGGATCAGCGCCAACGGGGCGCGCCACCAGCCCGCGCCCAACATACCCGGCAGCCGGTACAGCGCCACGGCCAGCGGCCCCAGGCCCAAAATCAGCTTGCCCAGCAGGTAGATCAGCGTCACCGCCCACAGCCCGGCCCCGGTCAACGCGGCCGCCACCAGCAAGACCGCCAGCAGCACGCTCTGCCCCAGGTTGATGGCCGCCTGGCTGCGGAAGTGTCCGCCCACCTGAAGCACGCCGGTGGCCACCTCCTGCCCAAAATTACCCAGGATCGACAGCCCGTAGACCAGGAACAGCGCCGTGGTGCCCGGGTCTTTGGCGATGAAGCGCGCCGCCAGCGGCGCAAGCAAAGCCAGCACCGCGTACGCCGCCAGCGAGGTCAGTCCCTCGGTCAGAAAGGCGATCTTGACGATGGCTGCCGCGCGCTGCCGGTCGCCGCGCGCCAGATATTCGCCCATGTGCTTGACCACCACCTCGCCCATGCGGAACGACAGCAGACGGTTGATGTTGGAAACCAGGCTGGTGACCACGCCCAGCACGCCCAGCCCGGCCACGCCCAGCAGGTTGGCGGTGACGATGCTGAGCACCGCGCCGATCACATTGCTGCCGAACAGATAGCCCGAATTGCGCAGCACCCGTTGCAGCAGCGCGTCCTGTCGCCAGGCGCGCAAGCCGGTGCCGCGCGAGGAATCGGGGTCGCCGTGGTTCATTCGGTCACGATCTGGCTGGCAAACGCCCGGTTCTCCATGTACCAGTCCACCAGGCAGGGCACGCCCTCTTCCAGCGTCACTTGCGGTTCCCAACCCAGCACCGAGCGCGCCTTGCTGATATCGGCGCAGTTGGCGAGCATGTCGGCGCTGTGGAACTCGTGGTAGCTGATGCTGGCGGTGCGCCCGACCAGTTCTTCCACCATCTCGATCAACTGGTTGATGCTGATCACCTGGTGGCCGCCCAGGTTGAAGATTTCGTAGCCCACCGGTTTGAGGCCAAGCAGCGTGCCGCGCGCGATGTCATCCAGGTAGGTAAAGCCGCGCGACTGGTTGCCGTCGCCGTTGAGCCGCACGGTGCGCCCTTCGGTGATCCACTGCGCCAGCCGGAACATGATCATATCCGGCCGCCCGGCCGGGCCGTAAACGGTGAAATAGCGGAACACGGTCACGTCCAGCCCATACAGGTGATGGTAGCTGTGGCACATCACCTCAGCCGCCTTTTTGCTGGCCGCGTAAGGCTGCAGCGGGCGGCTGCTGTCGGCGGTTTCTGGGGTGGGCAGCGGCGCGTTGGCGCCGTAAATGGACGAGGTCGAGGCAAGGATAAACTTCTGCGTACCGGTTTGCCGCGCCAGTTCGAGCAAGTTGAGCGTGCCGGTCAGGTTGGTATCCACGTAGACCCACGGGTTGGCCACCGACTGGCGCACCCCGGCCCGCGCCGCCAGGTTGAACACCGCGTCGAACGGACCGTGCGCAGCCAGCGCCGCTACCGCGTCGCGGTCGGCGATGTCCATGCGCTCAAAGTGGAAGCCCTCGCGCGGCTGCAGCCTGGCCAACCGGTATTGCTTCATGCGCACGTCGTAAGCGTCGTTGAGGTTATCCAACCCCACCACGCTGTGACCCGCGTCCAGCAGCATCGATGTCACGCGCGAGGCAATAAACCCCGCCGCGCCGCTGACCAGATAGCGCGCCATTAGAGTTTCACCACCTTCGGGTTTCCGCGCGAAATCGCGCCCAGCGCGTTGCGCGTGTCCACGATCAACTGCGCGCCGGCCAGGATGGCCGGGTAGTCGTAGTTGGAGTGATTGGTGACGATCACCACGCAGTCGGCGGTGCGCACCGCGGCTGCCAGGTCAGTTTCCGAATCCATCGCCCAGCCGTCGTGCTGGATGGTGGGAATGAACGGGTCGTGATAGCTGACGCGCGCGCCCTTGTTCTGCAGCAGCCCGATCACGTCCAGGGCCGGCGATTCGCGCAGGTCGTCGATGTCGGGCTTGTAGGCCGCGCCCAGCACCAGCACGCCGCTGCCCTTGAGCGGTTTGCCGGCCTCATTCAGCGCGTCCTGCACTTTGCCGACCACAAAGCGCGGCATGTTGGTGTTGATCTCCGACGCCAGTTCGATAAAGCGCGCGGTGTAATTGAGCGATTTCAACTTCCAGGACAGGTACAGTGGGTCAATCGGGATGCAGTGACCGCCCAGCCCCGGCCCGGGAGTGAACTTCATAAAGCCGAACGGCTTGGTGGCCGCGGCGTCGATCACTTCCCACACGTCCACGCCCAGCCGGTCGCACATGATCGCCAGCTCGTTCACCAGGCCGATGTTAATCATGCGGAAGGTATTTTCCAGCAGCTTGGCCATCTCGGCCACCTCGCACGAGGTCACCCGCACCACTTTCTCCAGCGCCTGGGCGTACCAGGTGGAGCACACGTCCGAGCAGGCTTCGGTGATGCCGCCCACCACTTTGGGCGTGTTGAGCGTGGTCCAGTCCTTGCGGCCGGGATCGACGCGCTCAGGGGAGAAAGCCAGGAAGAAGTCCTGCCCGACGGTTAGCTGGCTGGCTTCCAGCAGCCGCGGCAGCACCATTTCGCGCGTGGTGCCGGGGTAGGTGCTCGATTCGAGTACCACCACCATGCCGGGGTGCACGTGCTGCGCCACCGATTCTGTGGCCGAGACGATGTAGGACAGATCCGGGTCGCCGGTCTTGCGCAGCGGAGTGGGGACGCAAATGCTCACCGCGTCCACGTCGCGCAGCGCCGAAACGTCGCTGGTGGCTTCCAGGCAGCCATCCTTCACCAGGCGTGCAACCTGTTCGGTGGGAACATCCTGAATATAGCTTTCGCCGCGGTTGATGCTGTCCACTTTGGATTGGATCGGGTCGATGCCCACCACGTGGAAACCGGCTTCGGCGAACACGGTGGCGAGTGGCAGGCCCACGTAGCCCAGGCCCAGAATGGCGATGCGCGCGGAGCGATCTTGGAAGCTGGCAATCAGGCGTTCGTAGTGATTCATAAATACCTTCACTGGTAGTCGAGGATAGAGAAGTTTACAGCCCGGAACATCGCCCATTATACCGTTTTTTCTCGCGGTTTCATTCTACATTTTGCGGAACGGTTCTTGCCGGGCATTACAGTTTTGTGATACGGTAGATCTAGCCTATCAGGAGGTAATCGCATGCAAGACCAACCCAACCCCGATGTCGAGTTTTACCCAGCCGTCAGTACCCGCCGCGTGCCGTTCTCTGTGGCGGTGCGGGTGGGAAATATGCTGTATCTCTCCGGCCAGATCGGCATGGACGCCAGCGGCAATATCGCGCCTGGCGGCATTGCTGCCGAGACGCGCCAGGCCATGGAGAACATTCGCGCCACTCTGGGGCAATACGGTTCGTCGATGGATCGGATCATCAAAGCTACGGTGATGCTGGCGGATATGGCCGAATGGGGAGAGATGAATAAGGTCTATGTCACCTATTTCGACCAGCACCTGCCGGCGCGCAGCGCCTTTGGGACCAGCGGGCTTGCCCTGGGTGCGCGGGTGGAAATCGAGTGCATCGCCGTCCTGGCATAATGCGACGCGCCCGCCGCGCGGATCAATCCTCGATCATCGGACGCAGCGCGTCCGGGTCGATCCTGTCCAGGTTGAGCAGCAGAGCGTCTTCCATATTATCTTTGTAATAGCGCGGGCGCACGCCAGCCACCTCGAACCCAAAGCGGCGGTACATCTCCTGGGCGGGGGTGTTCGAGCGTCGCACTTCCAGAAACGCCTTCTGCGCGCCTTCCTCGTACGCGGCCAGCAGCGCGGTGGCCAGCAGCCTGCGGCCGATGCCCGTGCGGCGCTGGTCCGGGTGCACCGCCACCGTGGCGATGTGCACCTCGTCGATAATATGCCAGATCACCAGCAGCGCCGCCACCTGCGGCGGCTCGCCCTCGGCGGCCAGGTCGGCCACCCACAGCCGCGCCACCGGGTTGCTGGTCAGCTCGTAGCGGAAGGAGCGCTCGGACCACGGCAAGGTAAACGACATCACATCGATGCGGTGCACCTGCTCCAGGTCATCGATCGTCATCGGGCGGATGCGCGCTGCCATGTGATCTACGGCCCACCGCCTCAGGCTGGGATCGGTTCAGCTACGTGCAGGTAGATCGGCGCCAGGCCGACCACTTCATCGGTCTTGCCTGCCTGCCAGCGCTTCCACGCCAACTCGGCCAGCACCGCGGGGCGACGCAGGCTGT
>CALDSL010000257.1 GCA_937920255.1 uncultured Anaerolineaceae bacterium
GTCTATCCGGTAACCCCCAATAGGGTAAGTTATATAGGTCATTCAAATCATATGATCGTTGTCACTAAATTTGGAGTAATTGGGTCATAAATTATCCTGATGGAAAAGCCAGTCGCGCAGAGAGCGTACGCCTCTCCCTGATGAATACTGGACCGGTGCGGGACGGCGCGCGATTCCAATGTTCCAGCAATAATAGGCGAACGATCAAGCAAGAATTTGTAGGTTGGGTTGAGCGCAGCGAAACCCAACGCGCTTTGCCGTTGATGCTTACATGTTGGGTTTCGCTGCGCTCAACCCAACTACGTTTGAAGCCCATACACAAAAGAGACGCAAAGTTATGCGTCTATTTTGTGCCACTATACCGTAGCAGGCGGTTTATTTCTCGAATTGCAAATAGGGCTGCGCCAGCAGCAAACCGGCCAGCGATTTTCCGTCCTCGATCTCGCCCCGCGCCACCATCGCATACACTTCATCCACTGGCACGGCTTCCATCTGGATGAACTCATCTTCATCGCCTGCCAGCCGCGCGGGGTACAGGTCGCTGGCCAGGTAGATGTGCAAGTACTCGTCCGAGTACCCCGGGGCCATGTAGAATGCGCCCAGCTTTTGCAGGCTGCGCGCCGCGTAACCGGTTTCTTCGCGCACTTCGCGCTGAGCACATTCTTCCGGCGGCTCGTCCAGCTTGAGCGTACCGGCGGGCAGTTCCAGCAAGTCGCGGTCAGGGCCCATGCGGTACTGCCGCACAAGCAGGATGCGCCTGGCCTCATCCACCACCACCAGCGCCACCGCACCGGGATGGCGCACCAGGTCGAACGTGGTCTCTTTCCCGTCCGGCAGACGCACATCCACCACATCCACGCGAAAAGCGCGGCCAGTATACACATTGTGGGTTTGCAGCAGGTCAAATCGTTTCATCATAATCGCGTCCCGATGATTGAAGCGTATATATAAATGTAGGGCAAGATTGTTCTTGCCCTACGGGAATTCTTCTGTGCCGGCTGGCGTTACGGGATATTGATCACTGCGCCGGGGGTCAGGGCAGCGTTCGCATCCAGGTTGTTGGCGGCCGCGATCCATTCGGGGTAAACATCACCGAATTTGCACGCCACCGAGTTCAGGGTATCGCCGCTCTGGACGGTATAGGTGGCCGGGTGCGCGGCGCGCGAGCGCGTGCCGTAGCTGGCGACATCCCAGTTACCGGTCGCGGGAATGCTGATCACCGAGCCGATGGAGAGCTGCGAGTTCACGCCCAGGTTGTTGGCGCGCATCAGAGCGCCGGGGTCGACGTTGTAGCGCCGGGCGATGCAATACGGGTACTCGCCGCGCTGGATGGTGTAGGTGGCCGGGCGGGCGGGCGCGGCAGGAAGCTGGTAATTGGGAACCGCCGTGGGGCTGCCTCCACCGGTCTGGTCGGTGGTCGTACCGCCGCCAGCCTGGTCAGTGGTGGCTCCGCCACCCGCCTGATCGGTGGTCGTGCCACCACCTGACTGTTCGGTCGTCGTTCCGCCGCCGGCCTGATCGCCGGTAGTGTCGCCCGCGGTACCGCCGCCGGCCTGGTCAGCCGATGGGGTTTCCACGCCGCCACCTGTCTGGTCGGTCGCGACGCCTCCGCCAGCCTGGTCAGCCGATGGGGTTTCCGCCCCACCGCCGGCCTGCACATCGGGCGGTGTTTGCCCGCCGGCGACGGCTGTCTGCGTCGCGAAAAGGAACTCGTTTACCAGATCAGAATTGGTCGCGACAGGAAAAGGCACCTCAGCTTGCGGTGTGGCCGTAGCAGCGGGCGCGGAAGAAGCGGGCAGGCGGCATGCACTGAGCAGGAGCGCCATGGCAACAGCAACCAACACAACTGAGAAGACTCTCTTATTCATCTCTTCGTACTCCTTCTTAAGAAGCAGGCTTGCTGGCGTAAAATGGGCTGTTTTTCTGTGTCTCTATCGTATAGATAGTAGCATAGAGGAGTGAAAGCGTCAAGAAAACATGCTAGCGCCAGGTTTTTCTTCACATGCAAGAAACGTTCCAGACGGATCTTTGACCGGGTTTTTTACGCTTCCGCTACAGGTAAGACGATGGTAAAGGTCGATCCGTTCCCCGGCGTGGAGTCGACCCAGATGCGCCCCTGGTGATTATCGATCACCGAACGCACGATGGCGAGCCCCAGGCCGGTTCCGGCGGCTTCCGCGCTGGCGTTGCTGGCGCGGTAGAACTTGTCGAAGATGTAGGGCATATCCTGCGGAGCGATGCCGATGCCGCTATCCGCGAAGCGCACGATGATCTGGTTTTCTTCCACGCCGGCGTTGACGGTGATGCGTCCGTTGTTGCGCGTGTAGCGCACCGCATTTTCCAGCAGGTGATCCACCGCCTGCCGGATTTGTACCGGGTGGCCGAGGATGGGCGGCAGATTCTCGGGCAGTTCCAGCGCCAGGTTCAGGCCTTTATCGGCAATCTGTTTTTTGAAGCCGTCGGCCGAGTAACGAATGATGCGCTCGATGTGCAACTGCTCGTTGCGCGAGTCCATGCCCGCCTCCACCCGGCCTAGGTTCACCAGGTCGTCCACCAGGTGGGTGATGTTGTGCACCGAGCCCTGCACACGGCGGATAAACTCCTTCTGCATATCATTCACCGGGCCGGCGCGTTCGATCAGCTCGGCGTAGCCCAGCACGGCCGTCAGCGGCGAGCGCAAATCGTGCGATACGGTGCTGACAAATTCGCTCTTGATGCGGTCAAGCTTCTTTAAATAGGTGATGTCGTGCAGGGTAATCGCCATGCCCACGTTGGGGA
>CALDSL010000258.1 GCA_937920255.1 uncultured Anaerolineaceae bacterium
GCCCGGCGCGCGTCAGCGGCGTCTATTTGAACGAAAAATCGCCCAACGGCAAGACTGCCACCGTTGTGGTGCCGGAAGATCAACTCAGCCTGGCAATCGGCCGCGACGGGCAGAATGCCCGCCTGGCCGCCAAGCTGACCGGCTGGCGCATCGACATCAAGAGCGTGCCCGAGGCCACCGCCGATACGCTGCACAAGCTGGCCAACGACGCGGCCTACATGCCCCTGGCGCAGGCCGAAGCCGACAACATTCAGAACATCGAAGCCATGCTGGGTAGAAAAGCCGATGGACGCCCGCTGACGCCCGAAGAATACACCCAGATGAGCCAGTTTATCGACCGCATTGAAAAACGCAATGCGCGCCGCCAGCAGCCCGAGATCCGGCCGGAAGAGACCAGCACCATCGAGTTGCGCAGCATGATCGCGCCGGTCCTGTTCGAGCAGAACATCCTCGACAGCGGCCTGCCCGAGCATGTGGCCAACCTGTTGCAGGAAGCCGGGTTCGCCACCACCGGCGACCTGCTGATCGCCGCCAAGGTTCGCGCGGATGACATTCTCAAGGTCAACGGCATTGGCCCCAAGGCGATGCAGGAGATCAACAAGCTGGTAGACCGCATGCTGCCCACCCTGGCCCCGGCCGCGCCGGCTGCCGCCCCCGCGGAAGTCGAAGCGCCCGCCCCGGTGGAAGAAGCGCCCGCGGCGCCCGAAGGACAGATCGAGGAGCAGCCCACGGCCGAAGCGCCGGTGGAAGTGGTTGCCCCCGAAGAGCCGGCCGCGCCGGTTGTGGAAGAAGAGGAGGAAACTTCTCTGGATCAGATCTTCACCCTCAAGCCTGAAGTTCTTCAGCCCACGGTGGAAACCGAGGAAGAGGAAGATGACAGCAGCGGCAAGGGCAAGAAGAAAAAGAAGAAGAGCAAGCACGTCGAAGTGGTCTACGATCCCGACCGCGACGTTGTCGTGGCGCGCAAGAAGCACAAGCGCGGCGGCGGCGAGTGGAGCGAGTGGGAAGAGTAGCCCGCGGATAGAGTGGATTTGGTGAAAAAACCCGATAAGCGCGTCAAGCACGTTCCGCAGCGCTCGTGCGTGGGATGCAGGCAGGTACTGCCCAAACGGTCACTGACCCGCATCGTGCGCACCGCCGAAGGTCTCAAAATTGACCCGACCGGCAAACTGGCGGGACGGGGAGCATATCTTCACAACCAGCGTTCCTGTTGGGAGCGCGGCATCAAAGGCGCGCTGGCGCATGCACTAAAAACAGAATTAACCGATAGCGATCGTGTCCTCTTGCAGTCCTACATGCAGTCACTGCCAGAGGACACGGTCGAACAGGCCGGGCAGGAGTCATAATTCATCCAGTCAAACTGGAAGCAGATGCACCCGTGAATGGGATTATGGACAACTAATTTTCGACCCAACTGACTTGCTCATCGGAGCGCAGACCTGCAGCCCGGCTAGCGTTTGCACCTGAAACGGAACGTTCCAGCGTCATTGGGTAGACACCCGTACACGGGTAGCAGGAATGGAGGTACGTATGAGCGAGACAGGGCGAAAGCGAATTGAGCTTCCCAACAGCATCACTGTGCGCGAACTGGCGCAGCGCATCGAAACCAGCCCGATCCAAGTCATCAAAACCTTGATGTCGAATGGGGTGATGGCGAACATCAACCAGCAGATCGACTATGATACCGCGGCCATCGTGGCCTCGGAGATGGGTTTTGAGGCCGTCCAGGAAGCCCTGGAAGTGGTGGAAGAGAAAGAAACGGGCGAGATTCCACTGTGGCGCCGCCTGATCGCCGACGAAGACGCCAAGAACCTGACGGCTCGCCCGCCGGTTGTCACCATTCTCGGGCATGTCGACCACGGCAAGACCTCGCTGCTGGATGCCATCCGCCATACCAACGTCGCAGCGGGTGAAGCCGGCGGTATCACCCAGCATATCGGCGCGTACCAGGTGGAACACAAGAACCGGCTGATCACCTTCCTCGATACCCCAGGCCACGCGGCTTTCACCGCCATGCGCGCGCGTGGCGCCCAGGGCGCGGACGTGGTCATCCTGGTGGTGGCCGCCAATGACGGCGTGATGCCGCAGACGCGTGAGGCGATCGCCCACGCCAAGGCGGCGCGCGTGCCGATCATCGTCGCGCTCAATAAGATGGACCGCCCGGATGCCAACCCCGATTTCGTCAAGCGCCAGCTGGCCGAGGCCGGCCTGGTACCGGACGAATGGGATGGCAACACCCTGGTCGTTCCGGTCTCCGCCAAGCAGAAACAGGGCATCGAAGATTTGCTCGAAGCGGTGCTGCTGGTTTCGGACAGCACCGAGATCCTGGCCAACCCGGCTGGGAAAGTGGTGGGTACGGTGATTGAGGCCGAGCTGGACAAAGCCAAGGGCGCGATTGCCACCCTGCTGGTGCAGAACGGCTCGCTCGAAGCCGGCGATGTGGTGCTGGCGGGTACGTCTTTTGGCCGCATCAAGGCCATGTTTGACTTCCGCGGCCGCAAGGTGCGCAAAGCTGGTCCCGCCACGCCCGTTTCGGTGATGGGATTGAACGATGTGCCTTCCGCGGGCGACCTGTTCCAGGTATTGCCGTCGGAAAAAGACGCGCGCGCCATCGCCGAAGAGCGCAAGCAGCAGGCGTTTGCCCACGCCAATAGCGGCTCGAAAGTTTCGCTGGAAGAGTTGTTTGACCGCTATAAAGCCGGTGAGGTGAAGGAACTGCGCCTGGTGGTCAAAGCCGATGTGCAGGGCTCGCTGGAGCCGATCACCTCGTCGCTGCAGGACATGAACAAAGGCGAGATCAAGATCAACGTGCTGCACACCGGCACCGGCAACATCTCGGATAGCGATGTGATGCTGGCCGCCGCCTCGCACGCCATCGTGGTCGGATTCAACGTCAGTGTAGACACCACCGCCCGCCGCCAGGCTGAGGCCGAGGGTGTATCCATCCGCCTGTACAATATCATCTACCGCCTGATGGAAGACATCGAAAAGGCGCTCAAGGGTATGCTGGCCCCCGAGTTCAAAGAGACGGTGGTGGGCCGCGCCACAGTGCTGGCGGTGTTCAAGATCACCAAGGTGGGCAATATTGCCGGCTGCCGCGTGACCGAAGGCGAACTGCGCCGCAACGGCCGCTACCGCGTGATGCGCAACGGCCAGGAGATTTTCCAGGGCGAGGCTTCCTCGCTCAAACATGAGAAAGAAGATGTGCGCGAAGTGCGCAACGGTTTCGAGTGCGGCGTGGGTCTGAAAGGCTTCAATGATTTCCAGGCCGGAGACCACCTGGAGTGCTTTGTGGTCGAGCGGGTGGCCGCGCTCGTCTAAAGGGAGGATTGCATGCCATCGCAAATGCGATTACAGCGCATTGCCGATCGTATCCGGCAGGAGCTGTCTGAAATGGTTGTACGAGAGCTGGCGGATCCACGGTTGAGCGGTATTTCCATCACAGATGTAAAAGTTGACCGCGAGCTGGCCTTTGCGGATATATATGTTTCCGCGGTGGAGGGCCACGAACGCGCCAAGGAAGTGATCGCCGGGCTGGAACACGCCAGCGGCTTCCTGCGGCGCGCCCTGGCCGAGCGCGTGGATCTGCGCGTGTTCCCGCGGCTGCGCTATCACTGGGATCCCACGCCGGAACGGGCGGATCATATCGAACGGCTGCTGGCTGAACTGCGCGGCGAAGAAAAGACCGAAGAAGAACCGGTAGACGGCGAAGCCGGTGAAGAGATTAACGAAGATATTGGTGAAGATGAAGAATGAAGCTACCATCCGGGCCGCGGGTGCGATGCTGCGCGGCGCGAACAGCGTCATGCTGGTGTCGCATATCCGCCCTGATCAGGATGCGCTAGGATCGGTCACCGGGCTGGGGCTGGCGCTGCAGGAAGCCGGCAAGCAGGTGCAGATGGTGCTGGCGGACGGCGTGCCTGCCGCGCTGCGCTTCATCGAAGGCAGCCGGCAGGTGCTGCGCGCGCCAACCGGCGAAGCCGACCTGCGTGTGGTGCTGGACTGTTCCGACCTGAAACGCACCGGGATGGAATGGGATAGCGATTCCCCGCCCGATCTGAACATCGATCATCACATCACCAACCTGAACTTTGCGCGCGTGAACCTGGTGGAACCCGAAACGGTGGCTACCGCGGCCATCCTGGTCGAGTACCTGGAACAGTGGGGCTTCCCCATCACCCAGCCGGTGGCCAGCGCCCTGCTGGCCGGTCTGGTGGCCGACACGCTCGGGTTCCGCACCTCGAATATGAACCCGCGCGCGCTGGAACTGGCAGCCCTGCTGATGCAAAAAGGCGCGGACCTGCCCGCTATCTATGACCAGGCCCTTGTGCGTCGCTCGTTTGATGACGCTCGCCTGTGGGCGATGGGATTGTCGCGTTTGCAGCGCCAAAATGGATTGGTGTGGGCGTGGCTAACCCTTGACGATAAAATTAAGGTAAACTATTCGGGTAACGACGATGCAGATTTGATTAACTACATTGCATCGATCGAAGACAGCAGCATATCGGTAATGTTTGTGGAGCAAAAAGAGGGGAATGTCAAAGTTTCCTGGCGCGCTCAGCCTGGTATCGATATATCCAGCATTGCTCTGCGCTTTGGCGGCGGGGGCCATCCGGCCGCGGCTGGCGCCATGATTGCCGGGACGATGGAAGACGTTCAGGAACAAGTATTAATCGAAACATTTGCACTGTTGAACAAGCCCATGGAAGTTCAGGGGGATGTCACCCCTTCCTGATCGCCCTTATATTATTGGGGAATTCACCGAGGTGGAGAGAAGATTGCCATGGATGACAGTAATTTTGATATCAAGAACGCCATTTCCGGAGTGCTTGTCGT
>CALDSL010000259.1 GCA_937920255.1 uncultured Anaerolineaceae bacterium
ATTACCCCAACGAGGGCTTCTCGCTGGTGCACAATGCCACCTACTGGACCAAAGGCGATGCCGGTGATCTGATGCGGGTGCGCTCCGGCGGTGGTAACGGCGGATTGGTGGCCGGACTGTACTCGTGGGAAAAATCCTACTACGGCACCATCGCCGTCTGCTTCGACGGCCGCGTGATCATCCAGACCTTCTCCACCCACGATTACCGCAAGAGCGACGTCACCGACCTGTGGCAGAATTACGTCTATTACACCTTGAAAAACCACTTCCTCAAATTGCAGGAAGCTGATTAAGCGCAATTCCCCATCAGAAATAAGGCGAAATCGACCGGGCGTGGTATTCGCGTGCCACGCACTGTAATCGGTTTTCGGAATCTACGCCTGCTCCTGCTCCACCCAGCGCTGGCCGGCCTGAATTTCGGCCGCTTCGCTCGCCAGCAGCGCCATGCCGCGCTGTTGCTCCGCGCCGCCCTGCTTCGCCAGCCGGTCGGCCAGCGACTGCAGCTTCAGATAATAGTTCGCGTGGCGCTGCTGGCTCAGGGTTAGCTCATCGCCTGCCAGCAGGCTGCGCGCAAATTCGCGCCCGGTCTGGCTCAGGCGAAAACGGTAGCGCAGCTTGTTATGCTCCAGCAAACCCAGCGACACCAGTCGCGTCAGCCGGATATGCGCCACCGCGTCCGGCGGCAGTTCGCGCACGGTTTTCAACCCCCACACCGCGGCCGCCGCGGCCGCGTCGAAACTGCCGGTGAACACTGCCAGCCGGCGCCAGTCTTGCTGTTGCGCTTCTCCCAGCGCGTGATACCGATGCGCGAATACGCTTGAAATATCCATCAATGCCCCCTGTTCCCTGGAATACAAACATTGTAGGCACATATGGCGCGCGAGTCTATTACCCGTTTGAAGTATTTTTGACACCCACAACTTAAAAAGCACGAGCCAGCTCTTGCGAACTGGCTCGTGTCATTGCTATGTTGGCTTCAAAGCTCTTTTTATCTCGCGTGCTTCCCCTGTGTCACACGCGAAGCGAAATCTCTCATTACGGCTTCTTGTTGGGGTTGGGCTTCTTGGTCGGCTTGGGCTTATCCGGCCCCTTGCCCGGGTTATCCTTGTCGTTGCCCTTGGGCGGTTCTGGGGTGCCGGTCATGGCCGGGTTCTCGACGCCGTCCACCAGCTTCTTGATATTGCCCCAGCCCATGCCCGAGCGCCGCATGGTGAAGATATCCTCCACCGGCACGCCGCTCTCGCGGCTCATCTCGTAGGCGCTCTTGATTTCGCCGAAGCCGAAGTTTTGGCAGAACCAGCCCATGATCTCCTCATACGGCACGCCAAACTCGGCGGCCAGGCGCATCCCGGTCGGCTGTGGTTCCGCGCCGGTGCAGGCTGAGGCAGGCGCGGTAGGCGTTCCGCCAGGGGTCAGGGTCACAACCGGCGTGCCGGTAGCGGTGGCTTCGCAACCCGAGTGGATGGTGAAGTCAAACTGCGCGTTTTCCTGCACCGGGCCATTGGTGGTGTGCGAGAGCAGAACACGTATTGTCACGCTCTGGTCAACCGCCGTGGCCCAATTGCCATTCATTGCCACCTGAACGCTGAACCCGGCCGATCCGCCCGCGCCGATACTATCGATGCGTTCCGGGCTGACCGAGGCGCTGTCCACGTAGCCGGCGCCGTCAATCACCAGCGCCTCCAGGCGCACGTTGCTGACTGCCGCCGTGCCTGTATTCACCAGGCTGCCGTCGGTGCTGAAGCTGTCGCCGGTGCAGCCGTACATTTCAGCCGAACCCGGCTGGAACTGCAGATCGGATGCCGGAGCAATGCTGGTGGGCACGGGTGTTTCGGTGGGCAGTGGTTCTTCTTCTTCGCCCATTTTTTCAATGCTCACCGCCAGCCACGAGCCGTCTTCCAGCACCTGGAACGTCACTTTGGCAACGTCGCCGGTCTGAATTTCGGGGTCGATCATGGTGGCGCTGTTCACCTGCACCGTGGCGCTGCCAACCTGCCATTCGGTGGCGCCCATGCTGTTCACCACGCCGGTGTAGGTTAGCAGGCTGGGCTGCGGCTCGGTTTCTGTCGCCAGCGCGATGCTGTCGGCCTGCCACACGTTGCCATCCAGAATGCGGCCGCCGACTTCCACGATGCTGCCCACCACCGGGCTGCCGGTAATCTGGGTCTGCTCGTTGACCATCACGGTCACGCCGTCCACTTTCCAGCTCGTCGCGCCGATTTCCTGTACCGCGCCGCGCAGGCTGAAGGTGTAAGCCGGCTCTTCCAGCCCGATCTCGGCGCTGGCCAGGCTGGCCTGCCCCGGCAGCAGGAAGACCTGCGAACCGCCGCTGTTCACTTCCACCTTGCCGGTGGTCACCGAGAACAGGGCCTTGCCCACCTGATCCACCGCCACGGCGAAGGAGGTGCCATGCACGCGTGCGTCGCCGTTGGGCGTCTGCACCACAAAGCTGCTGTCCTTGCCGTCAAACGGCACCACGCGGTGATTGGTTTTCCCGGCGCGCTGCACCAGCGCCAGGTTGATCGTGCCGCGGCCGCCGTCCAGCGTCGCCAGGGTCACGTCCGCGTTCGGCCCGAGCATGCTATAGCTGCCCTCCGAAAACGCCAGCGTCACGCTGGAGCCGTCGTAGGTGCGCACACGCTGGCCGGCTTTCACTGTTTCGCCGCTGGAAACAATTTTCCAGTCCTCTGCTGTATCCGATGAGGCCACTTCCACCAGCCCGCTCACATTCGCGATCTTGGCTGTGTCCGCGGCCGGGGAGAAAAAGACCACCGCCAGCCCGATCACCAGGGCCAGCATCACCGCGGCCGCCCCCAGCATCACCGGCATGGAAAACCAGCGCCCCCTGGTTGTTGTTTGTGCTCTAAATGATGTGTTCATTTTCCGTTTATCCTCCATGGCTCTTGCAGTGTTGGCCTGGGGGTGGACCGTGCTGTGCACGGCGCCCGCCAGTTGGATCAATGGCGCCAATTCGGCATCCTCGGCCTGCAGCCGGGAAATGACCTCCGGTACAGGCACGCCATCTTCAATTGCTTCCAGGTGATTTTGCAGGGCATCATCCAAGTTTTTCATCTTCCACCTTCCACTCCCTCATGTGCGTACGCAGTTCCAACAATCCCCGTCGCTGCAGGCCTTTTACAGCGTCTTCACTTTTGTGCAAAATTTGCCCTGTCTGTGCCAGGCTCATGCCGATGATAAAACGCAGGATTATCACGTCGCGCTGGTCCGGCATCAGGCCGTTCAATGCCCTGGTCAACTGTTCATGCGTGAGGCGCTGTTCGGCTGCCTGAGTTGGGTCACCATCCAGCGCTGCCACATCTTCATGTAGTTCCACGTTCACCCGGTTGTTGTTCTTGCGGTAGTGATCAATCACCATGTTGCGCGCCACTTGGAACAACCAGGCCTGCAGTGATGTGGCGCGCGGTTGAAAGTCAGAAAGCCGGTGAACCATGCGGAAAAACACTTCTGACGCGAGATCTTCCGCCAGGTGTACATCACCGACGCGATAGTACAGGTAATGAAACACACCTGTATAGTAGCGGTCGTACAGTGATCCCAGCGCTTCGCTGTTGCCCTTTTGTGCCCGGGCCAGCAGTTCGCCGGTGTGATGATCAGTCACTGGCATCAGCGGTTTCTGCTTTCCAATAACGTTTTTTCATTCCTACAATATATAACGAAACTGGTTGAAAAAAGAGTCGCGATATCATTTTATGACTTGCATTAATCGCACGTATGTTCTACAATACATATGTTCTACTACAGGAAGTCGCGTAAAAATACAATGCCTGCCCGCGGCGCGGACCGGCAATAATTTGTCGAGGTTCTTTTCATGCAGCGTCCAAGTCATGGTCTCATCCTGGCAGCAACCGGCGTAGCCGTGCTGCTGTTCATCTGGATTGTTACCGCCATCTCTCCCGGTGTCGTGCCGACGGCCAGCGCGGCGCAGTTTGCCCAATCAGCAGACCTGGCTTCCCAGTCGCTCCAGCAAGGAGAACCCGCCAGCGCGCCCGATCCCGGCCTGGCTGCCGCGTTGACGGTCGCCGAGCAGACCGCGCCAGTGGTTGAACCGCAGGCGTTTGTCCCCGCGCCAGCCATCGCGGAGCTCCAGCCCGCCAGCGCCAGCACCGTGGTCGAACCGGTCTACGTCAAGCCGGAGTACGTCAACGACCTCGATGATTTCGTGAATACCATCGTCCCCACCGGCGGCAGATCCGATCAACTGATCGGCATTTTCGTGGATGGCATCCTGGCGCTCGGCATCAACCAGCAGCCCCCCGGCGATAACAACTGGGTTACCGAAGAGGAAAATAAGGCCACCATTTTCCGCGCCGCCGCCCAGCACGGGGTCATCGGCCTGCTGGCGCACAACACCCGCGCCGGCCGCGATTTCTCCGCCATCCAGCCCGGCCAGCGCCTCCAGTTGGTCTACGGCGATGGCAGCGTGCGCAATTATCGCCTGGCCAGCGCCAAGAGCTACCAGGCGCTCGACCCGCGCAGTCCTTCCAGCGATTTTATCGACCTGTCGACCTCTGAACATCTGACCGCCGGCGACGTCTTCAACCGTTTTTACACCGGCACCTTCCCGCTCGTGCTGCAAACCTGCATCGAGCAGAACGGCGACAGCTTCTGGGGCCGGCTGTTCCTGGTGGCCGAACCCGAATAATTGCTCGATTTTCCCTCTTGAAAAACACGCTGTTCTTCGTTATGATTAGAACAGATTTTCGATTAACGATTCGAAACAGGAGGGAGCATGAACCGGACCCCAATCCCGCCGCTGCGCAAGCGCATCCGATTTTCCTTTGAGGTCAATGTCGAATACCGGCCCATCCCGCTCGACGGGCAGGATGCCGAGCTGGCGCGCCTGCGCCAGATCTTACTGTCGCGCCCCGAATTAATGGAACGCCTGCTGGGCTGCCAGGCCATGCGCGCCCTGGCAGAATATATGGAAGGCCAGGCGCGCCCCAATGGCCTGTTTGGCTTCGAGGAAGAAGATCTACTGGAAGCCGCCGCCCGCTCCGCCGATCCCGATGATGTGATGCCGCTGCTGGCCGCCATCGCCGGCGATTGGGGCTTCGAATACATGGAGCCGGTCACCCGCGCGCCGGTGCGCAGCCAGGTGGCCAGCCTGCAAGCCGTCGACCTGGATACAGGCCATCCCCTCACCTTGCGCCCACCCAGCCAGCCGCTGGTGCGCCGCCGCACCCGCAGCTACCTCATCGCCGAGACCGAAAATGCCCTGGTGGCCAACGCCAGCGCCTATCACTTCTCCTACCCAGGCGTGGATTGGGCCTTTGAAGTCAACCGCACCATCGACGCGTTGCTGCAGGACGCGCAAAGCTTCTCCCATCCCCTGGCGCTGATCGAGTTCACCATCTACGCCGCCAGCCCGCAGGAATACGAACTAGTCAAGAGCGAGATCGAGCGCGTGTGCCGCCAGCGCGCCCCTCAGGCGCGCCTGTCGTTCGGCTGGTTTACCGCTTACCGCATCGAAGTCCCGCTCCAGCAGGAGCAGGAACCGGCCTGCGCCGATTAGTCTGGTTTTTTCTTGAATAAACCCTGCGGGTCGGTGCCGTACATGCCGGCCCGCAGCGCGCGTTCATCCACCGGAGAAAGGTTGGCCGCCTGCTGCGCGCTCAACACCGGGTAGACCCGCAGCCGGTGCAGGTGCTTCTCGATCGCGTCCACCGTGCGCTCATCCACCTCCCAACCCTGCCGGTCGTAGCGCCGCAGATTGAGTGGGCGCGTGTAGCTGCGCAGCGTCTTCTGCCCTTCCGAATTGAAGAAATCCTCGAAATACGACATCACCAGTTCGCGCAGGGTACGGAAGATCGGCTCGCGGAAGCGAAGATTGGCGTAGTTCGATTTTCCCAGCGCGCCCCAGTGCTGGTCAATCTGGTACACCGCCAGCACGTGGTCGTCATCCAACCCAGGCTCCGGCCACATCTCCATCACCAGCGGCGGGTATCCCAGCCGGCGCAGCAGAGCCGCGGCCAGCAGCCCGCCGTCGTAGCAGTGGCTCTCCCGCTCGCGGATTACGCCCAGTGGGCTGCGGTTGCGGTCATCGCCGTTATACGGGATCGAATCCAGAAACGCCTGAATGCGAAACGGCGTGGTAAGCTGCCCCAGTTCTTCGCGCTCCTGGGCGGTCAACGCATCTTCAAAGCGTGTCATGTGCCTCCACAATCCAGTACAGCCTGCCCTGTAACGAAAGCGGGCCGCCGTTTGCCGGTGGCCCGCTCATTTCCTCTTTCAGATACCAGGTAACGTCAGGCGGCCTTTTCCGGCTCGGTAATCATACCCTCAAGGATCATTTCAAGCGCCATGGTGTGGCTGCAGCGCCCGCGTGTTCGGAAGAAATCGCAGTCGCAGTGCCATTCGCCATTCGCGTAATTGACAAAATGCGGGTTATTCTCCCCGTCCATTGCAACGGTGAACGACTGAAAGTGGATCCGGTTCCGTTCCCGGGCATACCGTTTGGCTTTTTCAATTTTGCCAATCATGCCAGAGTCCATAACTTACTCCTTTTCTATTGGTGGTAAATTTTGGTGGATACGACGGTTACGCAAGCCAAAAAACTGAACAAAAAAAGCACGCGAAGATATCCGCGTGCCGCTACGGGTGCTGTTCTTTTCCTTTGTCGCTCAAAACTCGCATAAGGTTGATCGCTCCGTACTATGAGTATAGGCTGACTCCCCGGAAAAGTCAACCACCGTTCACCTTACGGTAACATTAAGATCCACTCATCTTCTTCTCCAGCACCAGCGCGTCTTCCCCGCCGGAATAGTAGCGGTTCCACACGCTGACGAACTGGTAACCGCGCTGCGCGTATAACTGGATCGCGCCGGTGTTGCTCTTGCGCACGCACAGCCG
>CALDSL010000260.1 GCA_937920255.1 uncultured Anaerolineaceae bacterium
GAGGGTAGGGGTTTCCCTAAAAATAACAGCCGGGTGTGTTTTGGGCAACACACCCGGCTGGTTGGTACAGGGGATTTCGCGGATTACGGACGCTTCATCTTCGAAACGTCGCCGCCGATATCCTTGATCGAGTCGTACAGAACCTGGATCACGTACTTGCCGTTATGCACAGCCGCGCCGGGATCCTTCATCACATACTGGTAGTTGTAGGCAGCTTCCAGCAGGCGAGGAGTCCAGGTGGCGTAGCGGTCCTTCTCAGCGGCGTCCACTTTGCCATTGGCATTGGCGTCGATGAAGAAGTAAGGGTGCGCAGCAGCGTTGTAGGCAATCGCGGTCTTGACTTCGTCCTTGGCGTACTTCTGCAGGGCAGCCAGCAGCGCTTCGGCCATGTCGTCGATCTCGCCCTTCAGGCCTTCCTTGTCGTCGCCGTCGCCGTCAAAGTCACCTACCGTGCTCATGCGGATGTCCGCGGCGGTCGCGGCAGTGGCATGGCAGGTCTTGCAGGTGGCTTCGTCCACGCCGAGGGCATGGGCATCATGGCAGCCAGCGCAGGTGTCGGCCGGGGCCGGGTGCTTGAACTGGCCAGCATAGGTCTGGCCCTTGTACTCGTACATACCCTTGGCCTCAGTGCCGAAGAGCGTGGCGCCAGCCGCGAAGTAGTGCACGTTGCGGAACGACAGTTTCTCGTTCACGGCATCCGGCTCGCTGGTTCCGACCACGCGGTTGACCGATACGGTCGACTCGCGGCCTTGGTGGCATTCGAGGCACAGGTTCGAGGGGTTATTTTCCCCGAAGCCGAGCGTAACGCCAGAGGGGAACGGGACAGCAGCCAGTTGCACCAGCGCGGTGCCGGGTTTTGAAAGGTCAGTGTGGCAGGTTTCGCACAGCAGGCCGTTCGAAGCCGGCAGCGAGATCACCGCGCCTTCCTTGACAAACATGGGCAGGCCTTCGCCAGTGTGGCAGCGGACGCAGCCCGCGGGCACAACGCCTTCTTCCTCATCCCAGTGGCGGAACGCTTCTTCAGAGCCCGCGAAGTGACCATGGTCAATGCGGTGCATCTTGGTCAGGTCCACCTTGGTGGTGAGTTTGGTGTTGAGGTCCTCGATCGAGTCGTACATCAACTGGATGATGTATTTGCCCCCGTGGGCATAAGCGCCCGGGTCCTTGGTCGCCGTCTGGAAGTTGAAGGCGGCCTTGGCCATGCGGGCAGTCCAGGAGTTGTACTGGTTGGGGAAGACGGCCTCATCCGCATCGGCCTTGCCGTTGCTGTTCTTATCGTTGAAGAAGTACGGATAAGCAGCGGGGTCATAGGCAATGGGAGCTTTGGCAACGTCTTTGGAGTAGGACTGGAGGGCGGTGAGCAGCACAGCGCGCACGCCGTCAACTTCGTCCTTCATGCCTTCCGTGGTATTGCCATCCCCGTCATAGTCGACCAGGGAAGCCACCGAGCGGATCTTGCGAACACCTTCCACGGTGGTCGCGCCCGTGTGGCAGTCGGCGCACACATCGACCTTCAGTTCCAACGAGTGGGAGTCATGGCAGTCCTGGCAGTTTTCCACGCCGATCACATGATCAAACATGGCATCGTACTGCTTGTCAGGATACTGGTAGCCACCCGCCACCTCCTTGCCGTAGCGGCTGACCGCGGCGGCGAAGTAGTGGATGTTGGTGAAGGTGATGCCCGGTTTTTCCTGCGAGTTGGGCATGGGGGTGTCATCGTTGGCCGGCTTGACCTTTTCGATCTGCGCGTCAACGGAGGCACCCGCGGCGGTACCCTGGTGGCAGGTGAGGCACACAGCTTCGTCGCCCAGGCCATGCAGTTCCGCGCCCGACGGGAAGCTGACGGTGGTCATCGCTTCGGTGCCCGAGTTATGGCAGGCGGTGCAGGTGACCGTCGTGCCGATGGCAGCGGGTTTGTCCACTTTGCCAGCCGCGCTCTTGTCTGCACCCACGAAGTCCTTAAACCCGATGGTGCTGTGGCATTTCGCGCAGCCTTCTGGAATTGTTTTGCTTTCTTCCTCATTCCAATGGATAAACGCTTCCGATTCGGCGTCAGCATGTGGGGATGCGGCCCATTCTGCAAAGTATGGGATTTCCGGCGTTTCCTGGGGCGTTGTCTGCGGTGCGGGAGCTGCGGATACAGCCCGGGCGCCGTGGTAACCCACCAGGAAAATCCCCAATGCCAGGGTAAGACCGATCAACACGAGAATTTTGGTCTTTCCATGGTTCATAGTAGCATTCTCCTCTAGTTACAGAATATCGATCTTTATCAAATCAAACCAAATTTACGCAGGGGTTATGGAATTTGGTTGGCTCACCTCCTATGGATGAGAAATGTCGTGGTGCTGAGTAACGGCCGTATTGGGCTGCGACCGGTTCTCACAAAAAAACCTGAACTGCATCAGTGGGAAAATGGTTACCTGGCATGTATCGGCACAGTCGAGAACCAAGCGGATCGATCTACCAGTAAATAAATAGGATCAACACGATGTTATCGGGTGAATATATAGAATTATAGTGGCAAGTGCAGATTAATACAATATTAAAGAGACCTTCAGTGTATTAATCCTCTAATATGCCTTAATCCTATGATTCGTCTAAATAGGCAATAAGATTCACAATGTCAGATTTGGAGAAACCCGGATTTGGGGTTGACGCATCCCCGGGCGTAGTGTATAATCCTGCTCAGTTGGAAAACGATGCGGGGTAGAGCAGAGGCAGCTCGTCAGGCTCATAACCTGGAGGTCAGTGGTTCGAATCCACTCCCCGCTACTAAAAAGGCACCCGGAAGGGTGCTTTTTGTTCTTAGTGGTTCGAATCCCATCGAGGGATGATCCACTCCCCGCTACTTAGAAAAGCGCCGCAAGGCGCTATTCTCATTTAAAGTGGCGCAATACAGTGCTACTCCTCCATTTCGATGCGGTCTACCAGGATTTGTGAGCCGTTATAGTCGGGTACATTGCTCAACAACGTACCGTATAAGTGAACGATCTTGCCACTGTCGCGTACGGTCTTGATCTGCTCCTGTACGGTTGGATCCATTGACGAAACACCAAAGAAAATAATCTGCCCCAGGTCCTGTCGCTCGAAGTAGTCATCATACTGTGCGCCGGGAGATGTACTTT
>CALDSL010000261.1 GCA_937920255.1 uncultured Anaerolineaceae bacterium
GATATTTTCCGGCGCGGGCAGGAGCTGGGCAACAACCCGCACGCTTTCTCGGTGGTGGGCGACTGCCAGTCGGAGCCGAACGTGTTTTTGGGCATCTACGCCACCGACCGCTACTGGCTGACCGACAAGTACCAGTACCTGCAGGAGACGATCGACTGGTTCGCCGGCTCGTTCGAGCACCACAGCGTGAGCGTGAAGGACGGGCAGAGCGTGGCTTCGGCGCTCAACCCGATGTGGGCTGACCCGGCCCAGTGCGAGCCGGGCGAGAACCCGGTGGCGTGCGAGCTGCGCATCAACAAGCCGGCGTTTATGTTCATCAACCTGGGCACCAACTGGAAGAACGGCGGCCCCACGGCGCACGAGAAGTACCTGCGCGAGATCGTGCAGCTGGCGCTGGATAACGGCACTATTCCGATCCTGACCACCAAGGCCGACAACATCGAGGGCGATAACAGCCTCAACGCCGCCACGGTGCGGGTGGCCTACGATATGGACGTGCCGTTGATGAATTTCTGGCTGGCGGCCGCCAGCCTGGAGAACCACGGGCTGGACCCCGAGCGCGAGGACATGTACCTGACGCCCAACGCCTGGGATCTGCGCAACTTCACCGCGCTGATGACCCTGGATACGGTGTGGAAGAAGATCCGCGAGGCGGCCACGCTGGAACAGCAGGGCCAGGCGGGGCCGGGCGGGTAGCGGCATGGACGAGACCCCCGACCGCGGTTTTGTGCTGCGCGTGCTGGTGAAGGCCCTGCTGCTGTTCGCGGCGGCCAATCTGATCTTTGCCGCGCTGGTCCCGGCCGGCGTGAACGCCGCGCTGGGGCGGGTCTCGCTCTACAACCGCGTATTCCCCGGGCGCGAGCGCTTTCCGTTTGGCGAGAACCCCGAAGAATCGTACAACCTGAGCCTGTACAACCTGGACGCCATGTTCGCGTCGCACGAGATCGAGCGCGCGAAGGCGCCGGACGATCTGCGGGTGGTCATCATCGGCGACTCGTCGGTGTGGGGCACGCTGCTGGAACCGGATCAGACGCTGGCCGGGCAGATCAACGCGCAGGGGCTGCGGTGCGGCGATCAGCGCGTGACGGCCTACAACCTGGGCTACCCCACCATCTCGCTGGTGAAGGACGTGATGATTTTGCGGCGCGTGCTTGCCTACCAGCCTGACCTGATCGTGTGGGCAACCACGCTGGAGGCCTTCCCGCGCCAGCGCCAGCTCGACTCGCCGCTGGCAGCCAACAACGCGGCTGAGATCGCCGGCTGGTACGCGGTGGAGGAGGCCGGCGCGGGGATGCTCGATAACAGCATCGCCGGGCAGCGGCGCGCGCTGGCCGACCTGGTGCGGCTGCAGGCCTACGGGGTGATGTGGGCCGCCACCGGCATCGACCAGGCCATGCCCGAGCGCTACACCCCCGCCGCGGTGGACCTGGATGCGGATGAGGGGTATCACGGGTGGTTGCCAGACACGGGTTTACCGTCGGAAGGTCTCGTGTTTGATGTACTGGCGCAGGGGATCGAGATGGCGGAATCGGCGGGGGCGCCGGTGCTGGTTGTCAACGAGCCGATGCTGATCAGCCAGGGCGAGAACAGCGACGTGCGCTACAATTTCTTCTACCCGCGCTGGGCGTACGACGCCTGGCGCGCGGAGCTGGCGGCGCGGTCGGCGCGCGAGGGGTGGGATCTGCTGGACGCGTGGGATCTGCTGCCGCCGCAGGAGTTCACCAACAGCGCCATCCACCTGACGCCGGCGGGGGAGAAGACGCTGGCGGAGAAGGTGGGCGCGGAGATTTGTGGGGTTGCGCGCTGACAACGGATTTTTAACACGGATTTCACGGATTTGGCAGTTAGGGTACGGACGATTCAAGTGGTGACGGCGCGGAGCGCCTTGGGAAAGGCATTCCCACGCAGAGCGTGGGAACGAGGAAAGGGAAACTGGTTCCCATGCTCTGCGTGGGAACAAGGGTTGATGAAGCAAATACTGGTGAGGTGACCGGGTATGTGGAAATGGATTTGGGTGTTGGGGCTGGCGGGGGTGATTCTGGCGGGGTGCGCCGGGGCGCCCTCCCCTGCCGGGGAGATGGCGGCGGCGACGCAAGAGGTTACGGCGCTGCCAGGTGAACCGCAGGGGGATGAAACGGGTGTGGCGGTAACGACGCAGGGTTCTGGTACCAAAAATGAAACGGTAACGCCGCAGCCCTTGATGACTATGCGCATTACTTCGGAGACGCCGTCCGCGCCTCCGGCCACGGCGACCGCCTCCCCTGCCCCGAGCCTGACCCCAACCGTCACGCCCACGCTGGCGCCGGATTTCTGGATGGACCTGCCGGTGGTGCCCACCGTCAGCGAGCGGGCGCGGGAAATCTACCGGCGCGGGCAGCAGCTCGGCCAGAAGGCAGATGCGTTCGCCAAGGTCGGCGACTGCGAGGCGACCACCACCTGGTTCCTGGGCATGTTCGACGGGCCGGAGGGTGGCTACGACCTGGCGCAGTACGTAGCGCTGCAGGAGACGATCGACGCGTTCGCCGGGTCGTGGGAGCGCAATAGCGTGGCGGTCAAGGCCGGGTACACGGCCACGTCGGTGATGACGGCGCTGTGGGCCGACCCGGAGCAATGCGAGAGCGGCGAGACGCCGATGGCGTGCGAGTACCGGCTGCAGCGACCAGCGTTCGCGCTGATCATGCTGGGCAGCAATAACGCGGCGCGGCCGGAGCGGTTTGAGCCGCAGTTGCGCGCGCTGCTGGACGAGACGATCGCGCAGGGGATCGTGCCGGTGCTGTCGACCAAGGCGGATAATTTAGAGGGAGATCACAGCATCAACGCGGCGATTGCGCGGCTGGCGGTGGAGTATGACATTCCGCTGTGGAATTTTTGGGCGGCGGTGCAGCCACTGCCGCGGCATGGTTTGGACCCGGATGGGGCGCATCTCACGCTCGGCCCGCCCGATTTTGATGATCCGTATGCGATGAAGACGGCCTGGACGGTGCGGAATTTGACGGCATTGCAGGTATTGGATGCGGTGCGGCGGGGAGTTGAGGAGTAAGGGGCAACTGAAACGAGGGTAAAGCGAACCGCGAAGGTGGGAAGAGCGCGAAGGAAACGCGAAGGTATTCTGGTTCCCACGCTCTGCGTGGGAACCTTCTGCAGCCGCTCCGCGGATTGCGCTCACCCCAACCCCTCTCCCAGAGGGAGAGGGGCAAGGTTGGTTCTTACTCCCAGCGCACCATTTGGGGATTGGTCCAATTGGACGCGGCGGGGTCGAGGGGGAGGGGATTGGCGCGGAGGCGCCAGTAGATGGGGGTGCCTTTGGGGAGATCGTGGGCGTAGCTGGTCTGCGTGGTGGTGGCGGCGTGGAACAGGTGCTTGAAGTCGGGGCGGGTGGAGAGCTGGAGGGTGTAGCTCTCGGCGCTGGGGACGGGGTCCCACAGGAAGACGGCCTGGGGCTGGATGAGGATTTGACTCGGGAGGGGTGAGATTGCGGCGGGCGCGGCCAGGGCGGCGCGGATGATGCGCGCGGCGCTCCACGGGCCGGCGGACTGGTGGGCGACGGCGCGCACGCGCCAGTGGTACTGCGCGCCGGGCGGCAGGCCGTCAAGGGCGAGGCGGGTGATGGAGCGGGAAGCGACGATCTGCTCGACCAGCAGCGGCGGGGTAAAGAAGCGGTCGCGCGAGACCTGGACTTCGTAATGCGAGAAGGTCAGGCCGCGCGGCAGGCGCGGGGCGCGCCACTGGAGGGTGATCTGGCCACCGCGGGTGAGGAATTTGTCCGCGGGGGCGGCGAGGGCGGGCGCGGGGGGCGCGGGAAGAATGGTCAGCGGCCAGGGCGGGAGCGTGGCCAGCTTTTCGGCGCCGGCATAGGCGGTGACGGTCCAGTAGAGCGCGCCGGTCAGGTTGGCGGGCGGCGCGGCGAAGGGCTGGCGCGCGGAGAGGGTGAGGAACGGGGCGCTGCCATCGGCGCGGCGCGAGAGCTGGAGGGTGTAGTGGGTGGCGCCGTCGACGGGCGGCCAGGCGAAGTACGGGCGCGGCACGGCGAGCGCCCCACCCTCCCCCGGCTGGCGGCCGCCGCCGGAGAAAGTGATGGCGAAATCGAGCGGGCGGGCGGTGGGCGATTCGACCGCCACGTAGTAGGACGCGCCGGGGGCGGCATCCCAGGCGGCGGCGCCCTGCCCCCAGGCCACCAGGCTCGCGGGGGCGCAGCCGGCGGCGGCATCCAGCACGAACAGGTACGGCTGCGGGGTGTATGACAGGCAGGGCGGCGGCGATCCGCGCGGAGCGGCGGCGGGCAGCGCCTGCGCGGTCACCGTGGCCGTGCCGCCGAGGGGCGTCTCGACGCGGTAGATGAATTCGGGGGCGGGGAACGGGAGGTCGAGGCCGGGGTAGGCGTCAAAGCGATTCTGCGAACCGAGGGCGGCGGTGGAGCGCTCGTCCGGCGCGGCAGGCGCGAGCAGCGGCGCGGACGGGCAGGCGCCGGGCGGGACAGAGACCGCGAGGATGAGCGCGTCCGATTCGCGCGCCGGGGGGCCGGGGTTGGCGACGGTAAGGTGGTAGCGGCCGGGGCGCTGGAGGTAGGCGGCGGGGACAGTAGCTTCGAGCTGCGCGGGCGAGCGCCACTGCGTGTCGAGCGGAAGGCCATCGAGTATCACCTGGGCGGTGGGGTCAAAGGCGGCGCCGGCGAGGGTGAGCAGCGCCGGGGCGGAAGATGGGGCGTAGAGCGCGGCGGGCAGGAGGGAATCGAGCCGCGGGCGGGGGTTGGCGCAGCCGGGGCAGTCGAGAGCGAGGGTGAAGGCGGCGGGGGCGGCGCCGTCGACGACCAGGTAGTAGGGCTGGCCAGGCTCGGGGAGGAAGGCCAGGCTGCCGGTATGGCTGAACTGGATGGCGTCGGCGGCGCGGCAGCGATCCGGCTCGGCGGGCCGGAGCAGGATCAGGCTGAGGGGAGAATCGGCGGCGGCGAGCTGGATGATGAGGCGCTCGGACTGCTGCGGGCGCAGGACGTAGACCCG
>CALDSL010000262.1 GCA_937920255.1 uncultured Anaerolineaceae bacterium
GCCGCGATGAACCGCTACAATGGAGCCCTGCCCAAGGATTAAGCCCTGTGCTCAATGAGATACGATCGCTACCCGCGTATGAGCGGCTGTTGGAAGATGTGAAGAATAATCTCCGGCTGCCTGGTCAGGCGCTGCCGCGCGCAGCCCGCCTGCCGGTGACGGCCGCCCTGCACCACGACCTGTCGCGGCCGGTGCTGCTGTTGACCAACCGCGCCGACCACGCCCTGACCTTGCTGGACGAGCTGGGCTTCTGGTCGCCGCGCAGCCCGCGCCTGCTGTTTCCGGAACCCACGCCGCTGTTTTACGAGCAGGCCAGTTGGGGCAGCGCCACCCGGCGCGACCGGCTGCAGGTGCTGGCCACCCTGGCCACCTATCACATGCCGGGCTGGTCGCGGCCGGAAACCCCGCCGCTGATCATCGCGCCGGTGCGGGCGATCATGGCGCGCACCCTGCCGCGCCGCGAGTTTCTCAAGGCCGCGCGGCTGGTGAAGGTTGGGCAAACGCTACCGCCCGACAGCCTGCTGCGCTCGTGGGTTGAGATCGGCTACCAGCCCTCCGATGTGGTGGTGGAACCCGGGCAGTTCTCGCGCCGCGGCGGTATTCTCGACGTGTGGCCGCCGGCCGAACCCTACCCGGCGCGGCTGGATTTCTTCGGCGACGAGCTGGATACCATCCGCCGTTTCGATCCGGCCACCCAGCGCACCATCAAGAACCTCGACCTGCTGCTGGTGACGCCCGCGCGCGAAGTCCTGCCCGGTAAGCTGGAGGGATTGGAAACCCCCGGCGAGGATATGGAGGAGTTCTACCTGCCGCTGGCGCACCCTTCGGTTTCCAGCCTGCTGGATTACCTGCCGGCGCAGTCGCTGGTGTTGGTGGACGATCTGGGCAACCTGGAAGTGGTGGCCAACGAGATCGAGGAACAAGCCGTCAGGCTGCGCCAGGGTAGCATCGCCGAGGGCACCCTGCCCGCCGATTTCCCCATCCCCTACATTTCCTTCTCCGAGCTGTATGACAGCCTCAGCGGGCATCACTGGCTGGAGCTCGGGCGTTCGACCGCCGGGGAAGATACCTCCGGGCTGGCGGTGCATTTCCAACCCGGGCCGCGCTTTGGTGGCCGCTTGAAAGCTCTGGTGGATACCATCGCCGAAACATGCATCGAGCCGGTGCGCTTTGTGGTCGTCTCGCGTCAGGTGGCGCGCCTGAAAGAATTGTGGCAGGAGCGCCGCCACGAGTGCCTGGAGGAAGGCACGCCCGAGTTTGTGGAGGGCACGCTGGCGGAAGGTTGGGTGCTCTCGGACCTCCCCGGCGGGCGCCGGCTGGAGTTGTTAACCGACAGCGAGATCTTCGGCTGGCAGCGCCCCATGCCGCGCCAGCGACACGCCCCGGCCGCCGAAAGCCCCGAGGCGGGTTACGCCGACTTCAAACCCGGCGATTGGGTGGTGCACATCGATTATGGTATCGGGCGCTATATTGGCCTGGTACAGCGCAAGCTGGAAGGCGTGACGCGCGAGTTTCTGGCCATCGAGTACGACCAGGGCGATCAGTTGTTTGTGCCGGTCTACCAGGCCGACCGTCTGAGCCGCTACATCGGCCCCGACGGCGAAGCGCCAAACGCTACCCGGCTGGGAACCCAGGAATGGCATAACGACAAGCAGCGCGTCAAGACCGCCGTGGAAGACGTGGCCCGCGACCTGGTGGAACTTTACGCGCAGCGCCAGGTGGCCCGGGGCTACGCCTTCAAGGAAGACACCGCCTGGCAGCAGGAACTCGAAGCCAGCTTCCCCTACGTCGAAACCGGCGACCAGGTCAAAGCCATCGATGCCGTCAAGACCGACATGCAGAGCGACCGCCCCATGGACCGCCTGCTGACCGGCGACGTGGGCTACGGAAAAACCGAAGTCGCACTGCGCGCAGCCTTCAAGGCGGTGATGGATGGCAAGCAGGTGGCTCTGCTGGTGCCCACCACCGTGCTCGCCCAGCAACACTATGAAACCTTCCAGCAGCGGTTGGCGGCCTTCCCGGTTTCGGTCGAGATGCTCTCGCGCTTCCGTACCCCCAAGGAGCAGGATAAGATCATCGAACAGCTCGGCGTCGGCGCCGTGGATATCGTCATCGGCACCCACCGTCTGTTGCAGCCGGATGTGCAGTTCAAAGACCTGGGGCTGGTGATCATCGATGAAGAGCAGCGCTTTGGCGTGACCCACAAGGAGTATCTCAAGCGCCTGCGCACCGAGGTGGATGTGCTGACCCTGACTGCCACGCCCATCCCGCGCACGCTGTACATGGCGCTGACCGGGGTGCGCGACATTTCCACCATCAACACCCCGCCGGAAGAGCGCCTGCCGATCGTCACCCACATTGGCCCGTACTCGCCCAACCTGGTGCGCCAGGCGATCCTGCGCGAGCTGGAGCGCGGCGGGCAGGTGTTCTTTGTGCATAACCGCGTGCAGACCATCGAGGCCATGAAGCACCATCTCAACAAGCTGGTACCAGAGGCGCGCATTGGCATTGGCCACGGACAGATGCATGAAACCCAACTGGCGCAGGTGATGCACCAGTTCACGCATGGCGAGATCGACGTGCTGCTGTGCACCTCGATCATCGAATCCGGGCTGGACATTCCCAACGCCAATACCCTCATTGTCGACCGCGCCGATACCTTCGGGCTGGCGCAGCTCTACCAGCTCCGCGGCAGGGTGGGGCGCGGCGCGCAGCGCGCCTACGCCTACTTCTTCCGCCACCGCAAAAAAGCGCCCACCGTCGAAGGCCAGGAGCGCATGGAAGTCATCGCCGAGAACACTCAGCTCGGCGCGGGTTATTCCATCGCCATGCGCGACCTGGAAATGCGCGGCGCAGGTGAGTTGCTGGGCACGCGCCAGCACGGGTACATTGCTTCGGTAGGGTTTCACCTGTACACGCGCATGCTGTCTCAGGCCGTGCGCCAGTTGCGCAGCGTGCTGGGGCTGCCCGCCCCGGCGCTGGACAAGCTGAACGGCAAAGAGGGCCACCTGCCGGTCAACGTGGATCTGCCCATGTCGGTTGGCATCCCGGTCGAATACATCCACGACCAGAACATGCGCCTGCAGCTCTACCGCAGGCTGGCGGATTTGCAGAACGAAGACGACGTCCAGGCGCTGGCCGACGAGCTGCTCGACCGTTTTGGTCCGCTGCCGGAGGAAGTCAGCAATCTGCTGTTCCAGATGCGGGTCAAGATGCGCGCCGAATTGAGCGGTCTAAGCTCGGTCTCGGTGGAGAACCAGCAGATTGTGCTGCGCTTCCAGCCGCTACCCGAGGGCGTGCAGGCGCGCAGCCTGCCCAACATCGGCTACGGCACGCGTACCGGCAAGAACTCGTACTGGATGCCGCTGCACCTAGAGGGGCAGGATTGGCGCGAGCGCCTGTTGGATGTCCTTTCTGCTATAATGACGCTATGACCTCGATCCTCGTTATTGAAGATGAGCAGGAACTGGCACAGGTACTGCGCTCGTACCTGGAAAAAGCCGGATACACCGTGTCCACCGCGTACCGCGGGGATTTGGGGTTGACTGCCTGGGAACGGCAAAAACCCGACTTGGTGATTTTGGATCTCAACCTGCCCGGGCTGGATGGCCTGCATGTGGCTCGCGAGATCCGCCGGCAGGCAAACACGCCGCTGATCATGGTCACGGCGCGCGTGGGCGAATCAGACAGGTTACTGGGTTTGGAACTGGGCGCGGACGATTACATCGTCAAGCCATATTCCCCACGCGAGGTCGTGGCGCGCGTCAAAGCCGTGCTACGCCGCTCCAGCCCGGAAGCGCAGGCCGCGCAGCGCTGGCAGTCGGGCGACCTGCTGGTGGATCAGGCATCGCATAGCGTTTCGCGCGGCGGTGAGCCGGTCGATTTGACCCCCACCGAGTTCAACTTGCTTGCGGCGCTCATCTCGCAGCCCGGGCGGGTGTTCACGCGCCTGCAGTTGCTCGAGGCGGTGCAAGGCGCCGCTCCCGGTGCGGCGTACGACGGTTACGAACGCAGCATCGACGCGCATATCAAGAATCTGCGCGCCAAAGTTGAGCGCGACCCGCGCCAGCCGCATTACGTGGAAACCGTCTTCGGCGTGGGCTATCGTTTTCGGAAGGAAGGATAGCCGGGCGCTCCGCCCGGTATATCGGCATACTGCGGGTGGCAACGATGAATATGCGTACGCGGTTAACGCTCACATATTTGCTGGTCGGTCTGGTGGCCATTATCAGCGTGATCATCTTCGCTGGCCTGGATACCCGCCGCCAGGTGCAGCAATACATGTTCCGCGGCGGCATGGTCGGCGCGGAAGCGCTAGTGGAGCGGCTGGAAGATTTCTACGGCGAAAACCAGACCTGGGACGGCGTCGATAGCCTGTTCCGTGGCGGTCAGATGCGCCCGGGGATGATGATGGTCACACGCCAGCGTATCCAGATCGTGGATGCGCAGGGAAACCTGTATTACGACAATGACCAGCGCGGCTACAGCCTGCCGCAATTCACCGCGCGCAAGCTGGAAGACGGCATCGTGCTGCAAAACACCGCCGGCGACACGGTCGGCTATCTGTTCGTGGACGGCGGCGGTAACGCGCGCAACCTGGATGCCAACCCGCTCCTCCAGCGTCTCAACAGCGCCGGACTGCGCGCCGCGGCGGTAGCTCTGGTGCTGGCGTTTGTCACCGCGCTGATCCTCTCCGACCGCTTCCTGCGCCCGGTGCAGCATATGACCCGCGCCGCCGAGAAACTGGCGGCGGGCGATCTGAACCAGCGCGTGCCGGTGCAGGGGCAGGATGAATTCGCCGCCCTGGCCGCCACCTTCAACGTGATGACCGAGTCGCTGCAGCATTCCGAGGAGCGCCGGCGCTCGATGACCGCCGATATCGCCCACGAACTGCGCACGCCGCTCTCGGTGCAGCGCGCGCAGATCGAAGCCATGCAGGACGGCATCTACCCCATCAACAACGAGAATCTACAGACCGTCCTCGAGCAGAACGAGTTGCTGGTACGGTTGGTGGAAGATCTGCGCACCCTGGCCCTGGCGGATGATAACGAGTTAACGCTGGACCTGACCAGCATTTCTGTTCCCAACCTGATCGACCGCATCATCGAGCGCTTCCGCGCCGTGGCCGAAAACCGCAAGGTCCGCCTGGAGGCCGAGCTGGTGACCGCCGCCGGGGCTGAATGCCCCAAGTTGTGGGCCGACCCGATCCGCCTGGAGCAGATTCTGAACAACCTGATGTCCAACGCGCTGCGCTACACGCCCGAGGGCGGGTACGTTTCGCTGCGCGTCTCGTGTGACGAGAAGGAAGTGCTGATCAGCGTGCGCGACACCGGCCCGGGCATCCAACCTGATATGCTACCGCACGTTTTCGAGCGTTTCTACCGCGCCGACAGCAGCCGCAACCGCGAAGAAGGCGGCAGCGGTCTGGGGCTGGCCATCGCTCGCCAGCTTGCGCGCGCCCACGAGGGCTCGCTGGACGCGGGCAACCACCCCGACGGCGGCGCCATCTTCACCCTGCGCCTGCCCGTGCGCCAGGGAGAATGATATTCAAATTTATTAACGAACTGGCCGTTTGGCTATTCTCTTAGATCATGCGACGTGATAGAATTTATATTCGATCGCGGAGGTTTCGATGCAACGCAAGCTTGTGCTTCTGGTGATTCTCGGCTCCATCTTCATGATCATCGCGGCCTGTTCCGCCGTGACTGGCGCGGCCACGCCCACGCCCGACGCAACCCGCATCAGCGAAATCATGCAGGCCACGGTGGATATGCTCCAGTCCACCATCACTGCCGCTGAAGCCAACGGCAAGGCCACCGCCGACGCCTGGATGACCCAGGTGGCGGCCACCGGTCAGCCACAGGAACCTCCGGCGCAGCAGGTGCCCACCGAGGAACTGCTGCCTGGTTCGGTCAGCGGCCAGCTTTCCTACCCATCCGAGATGATCCCGGCACTGCGACTGGTGTTATGGAACGTTGAGGATGGAACCTACCTGACCATGGAAGTGCCGCAAGACACCTTCGAGTACCGCTGGGAAGATGTGCCGGCCGGGCATTATCAGCTTGTGGCGTATCTGCGCAACGCTGACACCGGCGGTTTCGCGGGCGGGTATTCCAAAGCGGTGCCGTGCGGCCTGTCGGTCGACTGTAACGACCACAGCCTGATTGTGTTCGAAGTGCGCCCCGGGGAAGAGACCAGCGGTATAAATCCCGGCGATTGGTACGCTCCCGCTGGAGCATTTCCGGCGGACCCGACCCGGTAGAGATGAGGGATAGAGCATGGAATTTCGATTAAGCGCGCCATACCAGCCGACCGGCGATCAGCCGGAGGCGATTGAGCAACTGGTAAAGGGGGTCGAGCAGGGCATGCGCCACCAGGTGCTGCTCGGCGCGACCGG
>CALDSL010000263.1 GCA_937920255.1 uncultured Anaerolineaceae bacterium
GAGATATATCAGTGTGACTGGAGTTCAGACGTGTGCTCTTCCGATCTATGACCGCGCTGGCCAATGTGCGCAGCCAGGATGTGCCCGGAAGCCTGTCTGGCGGGCTGCTGCTGGAGCCAGATGGGTTACGGTTCAATATGCCGGCCACGCTCACTGTAGCGGGGAAGGACGCCGCGGGCGTGCCGTTTGTGCTGACCGGCCGGAATGACGGGTCGGCCGTTGAGGTGGCGAACATGGACGCACCGGCCGTGGCTTCGATCTCGCACTTCAGCACCGTCTACCTCACCTGGGCCGAGCAGGAACAGATCATGGAGCAGATGTACCAGAAGCTGAACGAGAGCGAGAAAGCGCTGTTCCAGCAGGCCAAGGTTCTGCTCAAGAACCCCAATCTCGCGGTTCCGGTTCCGCCTTCGATCCCGCTGGAATGTACCAGCGAAGCCGATGCCAAAGCGTATGCCGAGCTGCTCAAAGAATTTATGGTCGAGGCATACCAACCCGAAGGAGAATTGATCGGCAGGCTGCTCGCCATCAAACGCGGCAAAGCGCTGCTGGGGAGAGAGCAAGAACTGGTGCTCACCCTTGAAAACCGTTTGATGACGCGCATGGTCAAGAAGGTGCGCCTGCTGATGAAAACCTATTACGGCCAGGAAGAAAAACTGAATGCCGTCGGCACACTGGCGATGAAGGTGGCCAAAGACGTGCAAATCTTGGATCCGGGAAGTGAGGTACTCTTTGCGGAAGAAATCAAGGACTGGTCGGAGTCGCTGATCGACAAGATGCTGGAAGAGATCCGCACCCAGCACGATTACCGCAAAGTAAGCGCGGTGTGGAAGATGGGCTACTGGGCCAGCCTGTTGGGAAGCCAGCGGTCGTGGGCCGAGGAGATCCAGGCCAAGCTGGAGCGCGTTCTGCAATTCCAGATGAGGCTGAATTGGGAAATGGGGATCGAAGGCGAATCGCGCTACGTGGTGGAAGGCGAATTTCCGATCGGTTTTCATTCCAAAAAAGCGATCGGGCCGGGGTTGACCGGATCGGGAAAGGCCAAAATGCTTTCCGCTGAATTCGAAAGCGATGAGGACTGGTGGGTGGAGGCACCCCCGATCCACGTCGAGGCCATCATTACCGGTTTTGACGTTTGCGGGCTGAAAGCCAACCTGACCATCAACCGCTTTTTCCCGCGAGAGGAAAACCATTTCACGCTCGATTCCGATGGCGAGGTGATGGAGATCGGCCCGATGCCGCTGATGGAAATCGCCTGGAACGCGGTGTATGATTACCGCAAGCATACCGGCCCCTCCTGGTACGAGGACGGGGAAGCCAGCGACCAGTACACCTTCGAGCTAAACCTGCGCAACAAAGACGTCATTGCGGTGTCGGATATGGATGAGGTCGTCCAACCGGGCGAAACCGGCACGCTGCTGAGCTGGTTCACGGTGGAAATGACCCACACGCCAAAGTGAGGAACAATATGAACCTGATGGACATTGTCCAGCGGCCGGAAGTGCCTGAGCCGTGGGCCGAAGGCGAAAAAATCCCGTGGAATGACCCGGGTTTCAGCCAGCGCATGTTGCGGGAGCACCTCTCGCAGGCGCACGACGCCGCCAGCCGGCGGCTGGAAACGGTCGAGCGGCATGTGGCCTGGATCCACAGCGCCGTGCTGGCGGGCCAGCCCGGCAGCGTGCTCGACCTGGGCTGCGGCCCGGGGCTGTATGCCCACCGGCTGGCGCGGCTGGGGCACACCGTCACCGGTATCGACTTCTCGCCGGCCTCGGTGGCCTACGCCGCCCAAAACGTCCGGGACGAAGGGTTGGACTGCCGGTTCATCGAGCAGGACATCCGCGTTGCGGAATACGGCGCGTGTTACGACCTGGCGATGCTGATCTACGGCGAGTTTAACGTTTTTCGACCGGCCGACGCGGCGGCGATTTTGCGCAAAGCCCACGCCGCGCTGGCGCCGGGCGGGCGGCTGCTGCTGGAGGTGCACACCGTGGGGGCGGTGCGCCGCATGGCCGGCGGCGCGGCGAAATGGTACGCCAGCCCGGGCGGGCTGTTCTCCGAGCGGCCGCACCTGTGCCTGATGGAGACGTTCTGGGATGAGACTCAGCAGGCGGCCATCGAGCGCTTTTACATCGTGGATGCTGAAAGCGGAGGGGTGACCCGCTACGCCGCCACCACCCAGGCGTATGAGGATGAGGGCTACCACGCCATGCTGGCGGAAAGCGGATTTGGCGGGATCGTATTTGCGCCGTCGCTGCGCGGCGAGGTCGACGAGGGGCAGAAGGATTTCTTTGTGATCAGCGCCCGCAAAGCGGGAGTATAATATCTCATTCCACATTCCCGCAGTTCAAGGACGCCATATCATCATGAAGAAACCTGCTCTCTCCACCACCGCGGCGGATTCCCGCTGGAACGGTCTGTATTCAACCGGCGCGTACGCCGCCTTTGCCATGCTGGCGGTGATGGCCGCCCAGATTGTGATCTTCATCATCTGGCCGCCGCCCGAGAGCGTGGAGGGTTTCTTCGCGCTCTTCCATAACAACTGGCTGCTGGGCCTGCTGAGCATGGATTTGCTGTACATCGTCAACAACGCGCTCATCATCCTGATCTACCTGGCGCTGTGGGCGGCGCTGCGCAAGCAGCATGAAACCGCCCTGCTCATCGGCCTGGTATTTGGGTTTATCGGGTTGGCGGGTTACTACGCGTCCAACACCTGCTTTGAAATGCTCTCGCTCAGCCGCCAGTACGCGGCCGCGACGACCGAGGCGCAGCGCACCGCGCTGCTGGGCGGCGGGTACGCGCTGCTGGCGATCTATAAGGGTACCGCGTTCGACGTGTATTACGTGCTGAACGCAATCACGCTGCTGATCTTCGCGGCGGTGATGCTGCGCAGCGATGTGTTCTCGCGGCGCACGGCGGCCTGGGGGCTGGCGGCCGGCGTGCTGATGGTGATTCCATCCACCGCGGGGACGATCGGGTTGATCTTCTCGCTGGCATCGCTGGCGCCGTGGGCGGTCTTCGCGGTGATGGCGTCACGCCGGTTGTTGAAACTGGCGGCTTAGGCAAAACAGGGCAGGTCAGCCGAGCGCCTCCCCCAACCGCACCAGGGCCAGGATGTCCTCGGGCTTCTTCAGGTGCGCGCCGCGCAGGGTGATGCTGGTGCCCTGCGGGGTGCGGTGGACGAGCGGCGGCGTGCCTTTCCAGGCCATCAGCGCATTTTCCACCGCCGGGCTGAGCAGCCGCTCGGCCTCGGCGGGGTTTTGCGCCATGACCAGGTAGCGGCGGCGGAAATCCTCGCTGCCGGCCTCCACTTCAACCAGGTCGCCGGCTTCGATGCCAAAGGTTTTGCGCAGCGCCGCGTCCAGCAAGGCCTTGCCCATCACACCCACGTTGACGTAACCGAGGCGCTGGCCGACCAGCAGGGTGCTGCCGCCGGCGCTGGAGGTCCAGGTGGTATGCTGGGTTACGTCGCTCGAGCCGGGGCCGGTTTCGCGCCCGCTGGAGCGCGACAGGGCTTCGACCGTCCAGCCCGGGGCGGTGATGCGCGTGCCCCACGCCAGCGGCTCGCGCAGGGTCTCGAACGTCCAGCCGCGCTCGCGCGCCAGAAGCTCCAGGGCCGCGGCCTGGGCCGCCTGCCGGCGGCGGACGATCAGAAAGATGGCCAGTATCACGGCGGCGGTGGCCGCCAGCACGACGAGGTTCAGGCTGAGGTCATCCATGGTTTGTTTCCCCGGCTTAGGTCTAT
>CALDSL010000264.1 GCA_937920255.1 uncultured Anaerolineaceae bacterium
CCTCCCCCTAATTCCGACAAACCCGCGAAAATTGCTAGGCTTAGGTGAGTTTGCGTTTCCCAAATTCATACTACAATTAGGCATGCGCTTGGGAAACCGGCCGTTCAGCGCAATCTTAAAACATGCCTAGTTTTGTGAAAAATCGCACCAGGATATGTGCTTCATGATATACTTTGCCGGATAAATTAGATAAATAAGGTAGGGATCGCCATGCTGATAGAATACGTTCCTTTAATCATCATCACCACGCTCGCCGTAATCCTTGCTATTCTTGTCGTCATCCTCGGCGCGTTATTTGGCCCGCGCCGGCCCACGGCGCGCAAATCGGCGCCGTACGAATCGGGGATGACACCCTTCGGCGCCGCGCAGCGGCGCATCACCGTGCGCTACTACCTGGTCGCCATGCTTTTTATCCTGTTCGACGTTGAAACGATCTTTTTCCTGCCCTGGGCGGTTGCCTTCCGCCAGTTGGGCTTGTTTGGCCTCATTGAGATGTTCATCTTTATTGGGGTGTTGATCGTAGGCTACATTTATGCCTGGAAGAAAGGAGCTCTGGAATGGGAGTAGAGCAAAAAACCGGAAATATGGGTGTATTGACCACTACCTTGCAAAATGTGGTCAACTGGTCGCGCACCAATTCGATGTGGCCCATGCTGTTTGGCCTGGCCTGCTGCGCGATTGAGATGATGGGCGCGCAGGCGTCCAATTATGACATGAGCCGCTTCGGCATGGAACTGATGCGCGCCAGCCCGCGACAGTCTGACCTGATGATTGTGGCCGGCCGCGTGAGCCGCAAGATGGCGCCCGTGCTGCGCCAGTTGTACGACCAGATGCCCGACCCCAAGTGGGTCATCGCCATGGGCGACTGCGCATCGTGCAGCGGCGTGTTCAACAACTACGCCGTGGTGCAGGGGGTGGACGAGGTCGTCCCGGTGGATGTGTACGTGGCCGGCTGCCCGCCGCGCCCCGAAGCGTTGATCCACGGTATCGTCACCCTGCACGAAAAAGTGAAACAGGAAAGTTTGTCGAAATGGAAGTAGCCATGGACGGACACCTTCAAGCAGTAGCACAAGCCATCCAGGAGCGTTTTGGCGCGGAAATTCACCGCTACGCCGGCGATACCAGCCTGATCCTCGCCGCCGGGCATAACGTGGAAGCGTTGACGGCGCTGCGCGACGAATATAGTTTCGATATGTTCATCGCCGCCACCGCGGTGGATTACTGGCCGCAACTGGAACCGCGCTTCCACGTGTTGTACTTCATCTACTCGATGAAGCACAACATCAATCTCATGGTGCGCGTGCCCCTCAACGGCAACGCGCCGCACCTGCGCACAGTGGAAGGCATTTTCCCCAACGCCAACTGGTACGAACGCGAGATGTTCGATATGTTCGGTGTTACCTTCACCGGCCATTCCGATCTGCGCCGTATTCTCATGCCCAAAGATTGGCAGGGCCACCCGCTGCGCAAAGACTACCCCCTGGGCTACGAAGAAGTCCGCTTCACCTTCAACAAAGAAGAAATTGACCGCCGCAAGCCCCTGGCGCAAGAATAGCCCGAGGAGAACAGCATGACCGATAGCCAACAAGTTCGACCGGAAGAATTGGACGGCATGAGCCACCTCGTCTCGGAGCGCGCGCTGCGAGGCGAAACCATGCTGCTGAACATGGGCCCCCAGCACCCCAGCACCCACGGCGTGCTGCGCCTGCTGCTGGAGCTGGACGGCGAGATCGTGGTCAACTGCATTCCCGATATCGGTTTTCTGCATACCGGCATCGAAAAGACGATGGAGTCCAAGATCTACATCCAGTCGTTGGTGTGCACCGACCGCATGGATTATCTCAACCCGCTCGGCAATAACCTGGTGTACTCGATGGCGGTGGAAAAGCTGGTGGGGCTGGATGTTCCCCCGCGCGCCCAGGGCCTGCGCGTGATCCTGGCCGAGCTGACCCGCATCGGCTCGCACCTGATCTGGATGGGCACCTCCGCGCTCGACCTGGCGGCCATGTCCGTCTTCCTGTACGGGATGCGCGAGCGCGAGATCATCCTCGATATTTTCGAGATGATCTCCGGCCAGCGCATGATGACCACCTACATCCGCCCCGGCGGCGTGTGGCGCGACGTGCCGGCCGAGTTCGAGAGCGCGGTGCGCAAGTTCATGGATGTGATGCCGCGCCGCCTGGACGAGTACGAATCGCTGCTGACCCGCAACCAGCTCTTCCTGGAGCGCACGGTGGGCATCGGCAAGATCTGCGCCGAAGAATGCGTGCGCTGGGGCATCAGCGGACCCATCCTGCGCGCCGCCGGCATGCCCTTCGATATTCGCAAGGCCAAGCCCTACAGCGGCTACGAGCAGTACGATTTCGACATCCCCACCCACGACGGCTGCGACATCTACAGCCGCTACATCGTGCGCGTGCACGAAATCCGCGAATCGCTCAAGATCATCCGCCAGGCGCTGGACAAGCTGCCCTACGGGCCTGTGCGCAGCAACAACCGCAAGT
>CALDSL010000265.1 GCA_937920255.1 uncultured Anaerolineaceae bacterium
CCGCCCGCGCTGGTGTCGATCACCAATTTCCCCATCACCGCCCGCCCGCAGGCCGGCCTGTCGTACAGCCCGGTGGTGCATGAGGTGTATGTGGGCGAGGGCACCACGCGCTTCCTGGCCCTGTTCTACGGCGACTTCCCCCAGGAGGTGGTCCACCAGAATGAAAAGCCTGGCAGCCCCAATGTGGTGGCGGATAACGCTCAGATCGGCCCGGTGCGCTCTGGCCGCGTTTCCTACGAGCCGCTGCGCAAGCTGTATAATGGTTTTCTGGTGATGGCCTCCGCCGACCCGAGCGTGGGCGCCAGCCTCAATTCAGCCAACAACGTCTATGCCAACGATCCCGGCGACGTCAACAGCGCCATGGTCAAAGTGACCCAGTTGGAGAAGATGGCCCAGTCGCAGCAGAAGATCACCGGCCCGGTGGATTTGCAGGGACTGGCCTTTGACCCGTCTGCTCCCACCGAGGGCAAGCCCGCCAATTCGCTGTGGGTGCCCTATGCGCTGCTCAACCAGGTCATCTGGCGCTACGATGGAGCCGATGGTTCCTATCACCGCTTTATGGACCAGGCCGACGGCAAGACCTTCGTCGAGGCCACCGACCGCCTGAACGGCGAGCCGCTGACCTACGAGAACGTGGTGGTGCTGCTTGCCACCCACCATGCCTACGCCGAGACCATCATCGACGTCGATCTATTGGGCATCGGCAAGGCCCCGGCGCTGCTGTTCCGGGACGGCAAGGTCTACAACATTTTCTGGACCACCGCCAACGGCGAGTACGAGCGCACCACCGGCAAGCTGCGCCCCATCCGCTTCATCGACGCGCAGGGCAACCCCTTCCCGCTCAAACCCGGCCAGACCTGGGTGCACATCATGCCCAACTACAGCCCGGTGTACGAGACGGTCGACTCGGAGAACTTCTACGATAAGACAGAAACCAAGGCCACGCCCGGCTCGGGCAACTGGGCCGTGCGTTTCTACGCCCCCAACCTGGAGCCCAAACCCACGCCGGTCAAATAACAAGTATCGTACCTGTTCAGCTTAGAAATTAATAGGGTGTTTTGTAGTTTATTTTTGCGCTAGGCGCAAAAATAAACTACAAAACACCCTATTTTTCTTTGTCTGAATTGTTATGCCGTCATCCGGCGATATTCGCTCGAGGCGGCGAATTTGCGCAGTTCGGCGATGCGCCGCACCACCATCGGGTGGGTGGACAGGCTTTCCGCGGCAACATTGGTCCAACTGTCATCCTCGGCCTCGATCCGGGCCAGCGCGTTCTGCATCTCGGCGCTGCCGCGCGCGCCGCCCGAGGCCAGCTTGACCAGCGCCGACACCGCTTTCTCCGGGTTGCGACAGGCGATCAGCCCGGCGCGGTCGGCGGAGTATTCGCAGGCGCGGTTCCACCAGCGGAATGCGGCCACCAGGATCACCGCCAGGCCCAGCGTGGTGGGGACGCCGGCCATGCCGCCCAGCAGGCTGTTCAGCCAGGTGTGGCCAAGGGCCACGTGCCCCAGCTCGTGCCCGATGATAAAGCGCAGCTCATCCGCGTCCATCACCTTGAGCAGCGGGGCAAACAGCACCACCGTGAACGGCTGGTTGAGGCCAAAAGTGTAGGCGTTCAACTGGCGCTCGCGGGTCACAAACACCTGCACCTGCCCCGGGCGCAGCCGGGTCACGCAGTCCTGCACCAGACTGGCCAGTTGGGGCGCGTTTTCCGGCGTCACCCGCGCCGCGCCCTGGATCAACGCCTGGGTGTGGGCCTTGTTGGCCAGGTAGGCCATCAACACCACCAGGCCCAGGAAGGCCGGCAGTACGCAGATGGTCAGCCCGGCCGAGAACAGCACCACGATCCCGATCACCGTGATCGTGACCAGCAAAATTGGCATTTCCGACGGGTAGCGGTAATTGTCCATACCAGAATTATAGAACGATTGTGGCAATCCCTGCGGGTTACCGCGCGTGCAGTTTAGCGCGATAACCCGCTGTTGAGAATATCCCGCACCAGCCCTGGGCCGGCGTAGATCAAGCCGGTATACAACTGCACCAGCACCGCCCCGGCGTCGAGTTTAGCGCGCGCGTCGGCGGCGTTCATCACCCCGCCGCTGGCCACCACCGGCAACCGACCACCGGTGCGCTGCACCACGCTGCGCACCAGCGCCGTGTTGCGCGCGTTCAGCGGCGCGCCGCTCAGCCCGCCAGTTTCGGCCGCCAGCGGCGATTGCAGCCCTTCGCGCCGCAGGGTGGTGTTGCTGATGATCACCCCATCCATTCCAGCGCTCATCACTGCTTCCAACGCGGCGTCCAGTTCTTCGTCCGTCAGGTCCGGCGCCAGTTTGACCAGCACCGGCACGGGTTTGTTGAGGGCGCGCGCCTGTTCCTTACGCTCGGCCGCCAGTGGAGCCAGCAGCGCTTCCAGCGCGGCGCGTGACTGCAGCGCCCGCAACCCAGGCGTGTTGGGCGAGGAGATGTTCACGGCCAGGTAGTCACACAGCGGCGCGAAGGTGCGCAGCAGCATCAGGTAATCCTGCACGGCCTCTTCGTTGGGCGTGGTCTTGTTCTTGCCGATGTTCATGCCCAGGACCAGATCTTGGGGGCGCGAACCACGAAGCTGGCGCGCCAGAAATTGGGCCCCTTGGTTGGGAAAACCCATGCGGTTGATCGCCGCGCGGTCGGGCACCAGGCGGAAGATGCGCGGGCTGGGGTTGCCGGGTTGCGGCCGGGGCGTCACCGTCCCCAATTCGATGTGGCCGAAACCCAGCGTCGCCAGCCCGCGCCAGCCCAAACCGTCTTTGTCATACCCGGCGGCCATCCCCAACGGGTTGGGAAACGTGAGGCCAAAAGCTTCCACCATCGGGCCATTTGCGCGCGGGCGGAACCACGCGGCCAGCAGCGCCCGGCTGAGCGGGTTTGACCCGCCCAGCCGCAGCGCGGCGATGGTCAGCGTGTGCGCCTGTTCTGGTTTGAGTAAGAAGATCAGCGGCCGCAGCCAGGGATAGAGTGACATGGCCTAACCTTTCAGGAATTCGCGCACCGCCGCCACCTGTTCGGCAGGAATGCGGCCGGTGCTTTCCCAGTAATCCAGCAGCGCGGTGAGGGTCAGCACGGCGTGCAGCCGGTACCCGGCCGCTTCCAGCGCCTGTGCCGCACCCGACTGGCGGTCGATCAGCACGACCACGTCGCGCACGGCCAGCCCGGCCGCGGTCAGTTTGTCGATGGCTTCGAACTTACTCCCACCTGTAGTGGCCAGGTCGTCGATCACCACCGCGCTCTCGCCCTCAAACCACTCGCCTTCGATATCGGCGCGCGTGCCGTACTCCTTGGCTTCCTTGCGCGGGTAGATCAGCGGCCAGCCGGTTTTCAGGCTCACCGCGGTCCCGATGGGCAGGGCGGCATAGGGCAGGGCGGCCAGCCGATCAAACTGCAGCCGGCGCAGCAGGGGCACAAAGGCCTCGGCCACCTCGGCCAGCAGCGCGGGGTGCGAGGCAAGCTGGCGCAGGTCAATGTAGATGGGCGAAACCAGCCCGGATTTGAGCGTGAACTGCCCAAAGCGCACGCAGCCGGCCTGCAGCAGACCTTCCGCCAGGCTGGCGGAAAAGCCGGGCCGCGGTGCGGACTGCTGCTTCTGCGCGCGTGCTGCTCGGATGTTGTTGATCTGATCCACCAATTCTTTGGCCGCGGCGTGCGGGTCGGCGGCGCGTGAAATGGCGCGCGATACCGGCAGCAGCATGCCCATGCCGTCAGGTCGCAGACCGGCCTCCAGCGCGGCTTCCAGGTCGCCGCCCTGCGCCCCGACGCCCGGCGCCAGGAACCACAGGTCCGGCGCGGCGGCGCGGGCGCGGCGCGTGGCTTCCACGTGCGTGGCGCCCACCACCAGGCCGATGTTGTTGCTGGTGTTCCAGCCCTGCGCCAGCCGGGCCACTTTTTCGTACAGCAGTGTGCCGCCGGCTTCGCCGGCCAGCGGCAGATCCTGCAGGTCGCCGGCGCCGGGGTTGGAGGTCTTGCACAGCAGGAACACGCCATGCTCGGGGTTCTTGATAAACGGCGTCAGCGAGTCATGCCCCAGGTAGGGGTTGAGGGTGATGCAGTCCGCGCCCAGCGTCTCGAATGCGGACTGCGCGTAGGCGTCGGCGGTCGACGCGATGTCGCCGCGCTTGGCGTCCATAATCACCGGGATACCCGCCGGCACCGCCGCGATCACTTCGCGCAGCGCCTGCCAGCCCTGCGGGCCGAGCGCTTCGAAGAAGGCCGCATTGGGCTTGTAGGCCAGAGCCAGGTCCGACGTGGCTTCGATCAGCCGCAGGCAGAAGGCTTTGGCTGCTTCCGGCGTGTTTTCGGGCAGGTCGGCCGGGTGAGCGTCCAGACCGACGCACAGCAGCGAGTTGATCTCGCGCGCACGGTTTTCCAGCATCTCAAAGAAGGGGGTCATGCGTACCTCGAGGTTCCAAACCTGATTCGGATGAGACTAGGCCTTGCCCAGCACCATGGCCAGCAGCGCCATGCGGGTATACAGGCCGTATTCCATCTGGCGGAAGTAGGCGGCGCGCGGGTCGTTGTCGACTTCCATGGTGATCTCGCCCACGCGCGGCAGCGGGTGCATCACGATCATCTCATCCTTGGCCTTGGTCATCATGGCCGGGTCGATGATAAACGCGTTGCGCACCGTTTCGTATACCGCCGGGTCTTCGAAGCGTTCTTTCTGCACGCGGGTCACATACAGCACGTCGCTGCTGCCGATCACCTCTTCCAGATTATCATATTCCTTCTGTTCGATGCCTTTTTCGCGGATCTCGTCCATGATCTCAGCCGGCATGCGCAGGATTTGCGGCGAAACATAATTGAGCTTTGCGCCGAAGAGGGTCAGCAGCCGCGCCAGCGAGTGCACCGTGCGCCCGTATTTCAGGTCGCCCACCATGGTCACATTCAGGCCTTCCAGGTTGCCCAACTCTTCGTGGATGGTGACGATGTCCAGCAGCGCCTGGGTGGGGTGCTCGCCCACGCCGTCGCCGGCGTTGATGATCGGCTTGCGCGCGTACTGCGCCGCCAGCGCCGCCGATCCGACTTCCGGGTGGCGCAGCACAATCACGTCAGCGTAGCATTCCAGTGTGCGGATCGTATCGGGCAGCGATTCGCCCTTCGAAACCGAGGAGTAGCGCACTTCGTTGATCGGGATCACGCTGCCGCCCAGGCGTTCCATGGCTGAGGTGAAGGACGACGAGGTACGCGTCGAGGGTTCGTAGAACAGGCTGGCCAGGATTTTGCCTTTGAGCAGATCAAACGTGCCCACGCGGCGCACCATGCCTTCCATTTCGTGCGTGACGCCAAACACGTATTCGATGTCATTCCGGTCGAACTGCTTTACCGACAGGATGTCTTTGCCGTACCACGGAGCGGTTTGATGATCGCCAAAGGGCAGGAAGCGGCTTTTTCTGCGGATGGGGGGAACATGTGTGGCCATTGTTTTCTCCTGGAGAATAGAAAGTAGGTTGATGTTTTCGGATCAATTGCGCGGCGAGCGGACGTTTTTTCCGCTGCCAGGGGCGGCGGTCACATGGCCGTCGCGGTAAGCTTCCTGCCCGTGTAGCACCACGCGCTGCACGCGCCCGCGCACCGGATAACCCTCGAACGGGGTCCAGGCACAGCGGGTGAAGGTCTGGCTGGCGTGGATTTCCCAACGCGCATCCAGATCGATCTCGACCCAGGTTTCGGGCTGGGTGGGCAGGTGGAAGATGCGCGCCACGTTGGTGTGGCAGCGCGCGATCACGTCATCCAGCGTCAGCCGGCCGGCGTGCACGGCGGTGAGCAGCAGGGGCAGGGCGGTTTCCAACCCGGGAAAGCCGGGCGGCGGGTTGGGGCCGTCTTTTTCTTCCAGCGTGTGGGGCGCGTGGTCGGTGGCGAAGCAGTCGATCACGTCCAGGTTGTCCCACAGCGCCTGCTGGTCGGCGCGCGTGGCCAGCCTGGGGCGCACCTCACCTCGCCCGCCGGGCAGGTTGGCGAGGTCATCCTGGCATAGGAAAAGGTGGTGCGGCGCCACCTCGCAGGTGACGGGGATGCCGCGCTCTTTGGCCGCGCGGATCAACAGGATCTCTTCGCGCAGCGAGACGTGGGCGATATGCACCGGCCGGCGGTAGATTTCCGCCACCAGGATCACTGCCGCCATGGTGCGCGCCTCGGCGTGCGCCACCACCGGCGCGCCGGCCGGCCAGGCGGCGAAGTGCTCCATCCACAGCGTCATATCGTCCAGACGCAGCGGGCCGTAGGTCTGGTCCAGATACATTTTCAATCCGCAAACCTGGTTTGCCAGCCCGGGGGCAGTTTGCACATTATCCGGTCCCGCGCCGAGGTACTGGCCCCAGTCGCAGCGGGCTTTGGCGGCCGCGGCAGCCGTCGCCTGCGCCAGCGACGGCGCGTCGGTCACCGGTGGGCGCGTGTTGGGCATTGCCAGCAGCATGGTAAAGCCGCCGGCCAGCGCCGCGGCGGTTCCGCTGTCCCAGTCTTCTTTGTGCTCCGCTCCAGGCTCGCGCATATGCACGTGCGGATCGATCAGGCCTGGGATTTTCATGCGCTTCTCCTTCAAACAGGCAAAAAAAGAGAGCCAATCAATGGCTCTCACTTGAACAAAGAGAAAAATGGACCCCGGATTTTGCGAACACTACCCCCCGGAAAATGTGCTGCCGCAGCCGGAAAGGTATTTTGATCGGGGTTGGTATTTCCATATCGCGTCAATTCTATGCCGATTTCCCCGCATGTCAAGGGGGAAATTTGGCGAATTTTGGCAGTTATCGCTATTGAAAACCAGCGGAATGTCGATAGGCTATAAAAAACCTCCCCCAAAACTGATGTCTTGGGGGAGGAAATCGGAGGGGGTCTAGCGGCAGCCGCCCATTTCAAACGGGGTCAGGCAGGCCGTGGGCGTCAGCGTTCGCGTTGGCGTGCGCGTGATGGTGGGGGTGCGGCTTGGGCTGCGGGTGTTGGTAACAGTCGGCGTCCATGTGATGGTGGGCGTGCGCGTACGCGTGGGCGTCAGCGATTTGGTTGGAGTGCGGCTGGGCGTAAAGGTCAGGCTGGGCGTGAAGGTGCGCGTGGGCGTCAGCGTGCGCGTGGCCGTGCCGGTGCGGGTGGGCGTCGGGGCAGTGATGGTGAACGTCTGCACCACCAGGTTGGCCTTGCGGCGCGGATCGCGGTCCTGCGCCATCACTTCCAGGGTGTAGCTGCCGTTGGCGATGACCTCGCCCGGCGTGCCGCTACCGCCCATCCACCACGTGTTGACGTTGGGCGTGAAATTAGCGCAGCTATTGTTGAAGCAGAACGGGCTGCTGGTGTCTTTGAACCAGTGCACCAGTTCACCACTCGAATTATAGATGTAGAAATACGCGTAATCCACATTGCTGTTGTTGCCGTTGACCGTGGCGCGGATGTTGAACGGCCCGGTGATCGGGTTCGAGGAGAAGGCGACACTAATGGCCGGCCCAGCCAGCCCGCTCAACTCGGCGGTGCAGGCCACCGTCGGTCCAACTTCCGGCACAACATCATATTCGATAGAGGCGTCGAAGTCCGACGTCCAGTAGAAGTTGAGCGTCAGCTTGGTCGAACCGCTCAGCGGGCCGGGATATGGGTTGACCACCGCGGTGGGAACCGCCGCCCCAGGCACCGGATACGACACCACGTGCGGCACAATGCCGAACTTAGACGGGCTGGCGTAGTCCCAGCGGAAGGTGCCTTCGGCAAAGACGTCGATCAGCGACGGGGATGAAAAGTCGTGGTTGAGCGGGTAAGTGCGGTTGGGTGGGTCGTAGATGACCGTGCTGTTCCAGCGGTAGCGGTTGAACTGGTGCGTGCCTGGGTCGTCTTGGGCTTCATTATGCCACGCGCCGTTGTAGGCCAGGTTCGCTCCGGTCAGATACACCTGGTGCGGGCCTTCGTTGCGCAGGTAGGTGGAAAACTGTGAAGAAGTCCCGTCTTTGTCGATCAGCAGCGTCTCGCCCTGATCATTGGCTGAGCCGGCCAAAACCGAAAGCTGGCTACACGAGGCGGGCGGCGGCGTGGGCGTGGGGTCTGGCGCCAGCGGCACCAGGTAAATACCCTCAATCAGTGTCGGATCATCCGACAGCGGCGAAGGCCCACTCCAGGCTACGGAGAGATGGTCGCCGCCGGTGCCTTCCTTCTGGCGGGCTTCGATGTAGTACAACTGCCCGGCCTGCAGGTTGTAGATACCGGAGGTCTGGCTGCCGTACTTAGTCCACTGGTAAGAACTGGTATAGCCGCTGACCGACGCGATCACCGCCGCGCCGCCCGGGTCTTCGCTGCCGCTCAGGCGCAGTTCGCTCGAGTCGTCGCTGGCGACGTAGAACCGGTACGATCCGGTGTACGGCGGGCACAGATACGCGCGCCAGCGCGAGCCGTAGTTATCGCCGTAACTCTGCATATCGAAGATGGTGGGGAAATCGTAAGAGTTTGGCTGGCTGGGATAACGGTACCAGCTCGTCAAATTCGACACAGCGCTGCCGCTCACCCCGGTCCACACCTCGCGCAGTACAGACCCGGCCCCGGTGCAGTACACCGGAGAAGGCGTATTGGTAACCGTGGGTGTGTTGGTCTCGGTGGGTTCCGGCGAGGGCGTGAACGTGTTGGTGGGCGCATAGACGATACCGCCGGAGAGACCGGTGACGCGCGAGGTGCGGAATTTTTCCACCAGCGCTTCGCGCTCGGAGGTCAGGCGCAGGGTATTCCACCAGTGCGACAGGAACGGCATAATCAGCGGGTGGCGGTAGGTGAGCACCACGCGCACGCGGTCGCCCGGGCCGCCGGCGTCATCGATGTAACGCAGCGAGGAGCTGAAATCGTTGTTCCACAACTGGCACACCGCCGGGAAGCGGTAGTCTTCGGCGCGGCCGGGCGGATAGGGGCTGTAATACTGCGCATTGTTGTTGACCACCACGCGATCGCCATTATCGTGCACGCGGTTGGAACAGATCATCACATTCAGGTAACCCTCTTCGCCCGGAACACCGCGGTCGATCTGGGTGAACGCGGAGGTCAGGTAGGCCGAGCTGAGGAAGTTGGTGTAATTGCCGGAAACAGCGTCGTCCCAGGCGATACCGGTAGCGCCGGAGATGGCCGCGTCGCGGATGGACGGCAGGCGGGCGAAATCTTGCAGGGCGTTGTTCTTGTCTTCGGCATCGTCCGCGCCGTCGGGCACGCGGCAGTCGTAGGCGCCGCCGTTCTCATCTTCGCTGGCGATCCCTGGAAATTCGTCTTCGAGCGCATTGGCGGCTTCGTCGCAGTAGGCCGGGTTGAAGTTACCGGTGGATGCGTAGCGCACGCCAAAACGCGCGCCGTTTTCCAGCGCCAGCCAGGCCTGCATAATACGGCCAAACTCCACGATGCCAAAGATGAGGATGAGCAGCACAGGCAGCGCCAGGGCAAACTCGGTCATGCTTTGCGCGCGAGGCGACCTTGGGCGGGGTATTGCTGTTATGAGCGCGGTGAGGTTTGTCTTCATTCTTGCCTGCCGTTGCAAAAGGGTACGAATTATTCAGAGATACGAGTGTAGATACGGGACGCGATGTTCTCAAAAATGGGCAGCAGCGCGTTTCCGGTTGGAGCGTAGTAGTACTGGCCGCAGCTGCGTTTGGCGGGCACGCCGAAGCACGGGTCGGTATTGCGGTCGCCGTCGTCGCCCACGGCCGCCATATAGCGCAGCAGGCTCTCGCCCGCGGATACGTCGCCCAGGCCGATGGTGTAGATGGCCAGATCGTTGCCGGCCGGCTCCAGGCTGTTGGTCGAGCGGGTCAGCGCGGCCTCGTCGGTCATGTCGCGGGCGTAATCGAGCACGGAATAGTTGCGGTTGGGCGTCGCTCCGGTCCAGAGTGTGCCTGGCGGGCAGGTCTCATCGTCGGAGTCGATGCAGTAGCGCGGGCTGGCGTTCCAGTCAAAGCAGCGGTCGCGCCAGAAGCTGTCGGTGCTGGGGTTGAGCGTGCCGGCGCAGAACCCGTTTTTATAGGCAGTGGAAACCGGCGGCCCCCATCCGGCTGTTTGCGGCGTGTCAGAAAGGTTCACATTGCCATCCGACAGGAACACGATGACCCACACCGCGTTGCTGCGGCCGTTGCTGCGCAGCACGTTGGTGGCCGTGCGCATGCCGCAGCCGGTGCAGGTGGAAAGCGGCGAGAGCGAAGCCACCAGCGGGCCGGCCCCATCCGGGTCGTGCGTGGCCAGCCAGCTACGCGCGTAGGTATCGTCGTTGTCGGTGTATTGACCGTTGCCATCCCAATCATATGCGTCATATTTGTAGTCGTCATCGCATGGCACGCCGCCCCAACCATAAGGGTTCACGCTTTCGTCCCAGCGCTGCGGGCCCCACTGGTCTTTGGTGGAAGCCAGACAGGCCGATACGCCGTACAAGTTGGTGCGGTCGGTATCGGCGCCGTCGCCGTCGCGGTCTTCCGGGTTGACCGGGTTGAAGCGCAGTTGTGTAGCCAGGCTGAGCGGGTGGCGGTACTCGCGCCACATCGGCCACATGTTGAGGATGGCGGGGTCATCGTGCAGGGCAATCGAATCGATCACCGTAAGCACTCCGGTCAGGTTGCTGGTCAAACCCTGCTTCACCACGCCGATGCTGTCAAACGTGACAATCGAAACGCTATCATAGCCGGGGTAGAGCGTGTTCACCAGCGCCTTGGCGGCCTCTTTGGCGTCACGCAGCGGCTGGCAGGTGTTGCTGGGATTGCAGCCGCTGCCTGAGGCATCCGGGTTGTAATTGTCCACCACATACGGCGAGGGGGTGGTGGTATCTTTACCCATCGATTCCGACAGGTCGATGACGATCACCAGGTCGATCGGCGCGGCCTCGGAGATGGACGTGGTGGTCAGCGGGATGCTGTCAAACCCGACCAGCCGCAGGAAATACAGTTGCGTACGTTGCGTGGCCGAAATCCACACCAGCTTGCGCGGCGCTTCGCCGCTGGCGGTATCCGGGCAGCGCTGGTAGAAGTCAGGCACATCCGACTGGAGCGAGGCGTCGCGGAATCCGTCGCCATTGTTGTCGCAGATGAACAGCCGCAGGTTGACTTCGGTTTCATCAATATTCTGCAGCTTGAGTACCTCCAGCGCCGCGGCTTCCATGCCAGCGCGGCTGATGCCGCGCTTAAAATCGTTGGCGGCGGCCACCGAGGCGGCGTCGACCGCGCGTTTGAGCTGCCCGTAAGAAACGTAAATCGCCCCGGCGTCCACCGCGAGGCCCAAAAACAGCAGTAAGACCACGACGGTGATGGCGAAGATCACCAGCACCTGGCCGCGCGGCGCGGGGGCGGCGCGCCCCTTATGGCCCGGGCGTGGTGGTTGGTGTTGGCTGTGCAGCGGGGAGGGGCATGGCAGTGTAGGCATGGATCCTCATCGGGTTTGGTAGCAGATCGCTAATTAACGGCAGTTGCAGAACTTGCTCATGGCAGTAATACACTTCAACGGCCACAAAGCCCTTGGTGGGCTGTGAACCAGATTCCAGCATGGAATTCACCAGCGCCTCGGTAAAGTGCGGCTCGGTCGGCGCGGGGTCGAGCAGGTTACCGTCGCAGTCTTTTTTCCAATTTTCGTCGGACCCGGAGAGATTCCAGTAACCCGAGGAAGGCCACACATCGCTGACGTGGTTGCCGCTGATAGTGAAGATGGTGATAACCACATCATCGCGGTTGGGGTCGAAGGTGACATACGGGTTCATGCCGTTACAGAACAGCGGGTCGGTGCAGGCCGCCGAACCCGCCGGCGGCGAAAAGATGCAGGCCGCGTCGTAGAAGAAATCGAACTGATTGGGGGTGGAGCAGTCAAAGTCGCGCGCCACGAGCGCGTCGAACGGATCGCGCACCGATGCGAAGCGCGCCGCCTGGCGGGTGAGGTCGAGCACGTCCAGATAGCGGCCGGCAAAAACCACCACTTCCACCAGGCCGAGCACCATCAGGATCAGGACGGGTAGCACTAAGACGAGCTCGACATAAGCCTGACCGCGGGTCTTGCCGCTCCTGGCCTTGATGCGAGCTGCGATGTTGGAAAAGCGGCCGAAATGGTTGGGCATCGATGAATCCAATCTTTCCGTGGTGGCATGATTCGCTACGCGGTAAGGCACCGAAAGAATCTATTCATACGATAACTTCACGTGTTGTATGAGTCAACATCTCCAACCCATTTGTAAGGAATCCGTAAGCAAGAAATTAGAAATAAACGACTTTTCTTCACGTTAAAGCCAATTCTGACGGATTTGTAAGGGAATAGATAGGTACTTTCATGTACGATTCAATGTAGAAGCGCGGCCTACATCGCTGCAGCCTACATTGAAGCAGGGACAAACTCATGAAAACTTACTCCCCCGACCCTGGAGGCTCGCCCTCCGCCCGCCGCACTCCCCGCGCCGTCGCGCGGGCGCTATCGATCTTGCTGGTGCTGGTGTTGATGGCCACAACGCTCAACAGCGCTGCCGCCGCATCCGATTTCCTGGTATTAATGATGTCGCGCGCGGCGGATGACACCGAAGGCAATTCGCAGTCCGATTATGCCAGCATCGCCTTTGGCGCGGACAGCATGACCGACCCGTTCCCGCCGATGGTGTTCTCCTCCCTTTCCACCAATCTGCTGGATACCAGCCAGCCCGGCGCGGAGGGCATCGCGGAGGACGGAACGCAACAGTATGATGTCTTCCTGCATGACGAGATCAGCGGCGAAACCCGGCTGCTCTCGCGCACGCGCCGCGCCAACGGAGTGGACGGTGAATCAGTGCTGGTTTCGGTGGGCGTGGCCGATCGCCACCTCGCGGTGTTCCAGTCGTCTTCCACCAACTTGATGACGTCCACGGCGGACACCAACGGCAAGACCGACATCTTCATGATCAATATGAACGACCCAGATAATGAACCGGTGCTGGTATCGGCGCGCACCGGTGAAGAGGTGGGTGGTAATAATCATTCTGGCAACACGCTGGATAACGGCCTGACCTGGAAGATGGTCGACAATGTGTACACCCAGATTGCCGACTGGCACAAGCCCGCGTTCGTATACACCGGTTTGGTCGATCTGGAGCCGCGCACGCTGGTCCTGTTTGAATCGCGCGCCACCAATCTCACCGGCGCGGCGATGAATGGCAAGACCCAGATTTACCGCCGCGATGTTTTCCAATCGATCACCACCCATATCAGCAAGAACCAGTTTGGCGTGCAGGTCAACGATGATGCCTGGCAGCCGGCTGCGTCGACGATCTCGAACGAAGAGGGCAAGCACGTGGTCTTCGTATCCGATGCCACCAACCTGATCGACATGGACGGCGACGGCGACATCGATGCCACCGACTGCCTGAACATGGCCGACGTCAACGGCGACGGCGTGCCCGATGACAGCGACCTGACCAACCCCACCGACGTGAACGGCGACGGCAAAGTGGATGCCAAAGACGATACCAAACAGGCCTCCAACATTTACATGCTCGATACGCATACCAATGAGGTCACCCTCATCTCGCGCCAGTGGAACTGCGATGGAGTCACCTGCACCCCCGGCGCTCAGGCGAACGGGCCGTCTTCCTACCCGTCTTTCTCGCAGGATGGCCGCTACATCGCATTCCAGAGCAGCGCCAGCAACCTGGTGGAGGGCGACAACAACGGGGATAAAAACTATTCGGATATCTTCCTGTACGACACGCAGAACAACGAACAGCGGCTGCGGATCATTTCCGTTTCTTCCAACATCCCCTCCGAAATCGAAGGCCAGCCCGATGAACCCGGCGTGCAGGCCAACCTGCCGTCCTACTCGCCGGTGGTGGTTTCCAACGGCGATGAAAGCGCGCAAATCGCGGTGTTCACCTCGTACGCCGATAATCTGATTGACGGCGATACCAACACCTACTGCAACTACAATATCGAAGGCACGTACACCCAGAACTGCCCGGATATTTACGTGCACGACTTCAATCGCGGCCAGACCTGGCGCGTTTCGCTGGCGGCGGACGGCCAGGAAGGGCAGGGCTCCGCCGGGTGGCCTACGCTTTCGGGTAACGGGCGCTTTGTGTACTTCACATCCATCGCCCGGCTGCTGGGTGACGGCGAGTACATCGGCCGCCGGCAGGTGTACCTGCGCGATCAGGGTAACCCGCCCGGCAACCCCAACCTGCAGCCCACCAGCTATACCTTCCCTTATGTAGAAGCCGGCGGCACGGCCGAGAACCCGCGGCGGCGGTTCCGCATCAGCGCGCTGGCGCATATCACCGTGCTCAACGTGCGCATGGAGGAGGGCACCAGTTTCGTCCTGGTGGAAGATGGTTGCTCGGACGGCGGCATTGGTCGCGTGTTGAACGACGGTGATGAGTGCACCTTTGTGGTCGAGTTCACTCCGCACAGTGTTGGCCGCGTCACTGACCGCGTGCTGATCGATCTGCACGATACCAATGCGGGCATGCGCGACCGCACCATCGCCGCCAAAGTGACCGGCAGCTCGACCTTTGTGAACTATCTACCGCTCATTTCCGCCGTCCCGCTCGAAATGGGCGAATAACCTCCGTCTGTAACACAATACAAGATCCGGGCGCAATCTACCGCGCCCGGATCTTGTTGCTTAAGCAGTGGTTGTGTATTTTTCCTACAAATAATCCCACGCGATAACAAAAACACAGGATGAATATCAGCAGAAAAGAGGAATTTTTTTCCAATCCTCTATTGGTCAGATCAAGTACAATGACCATAGAACAAGAGCGGCTATTGATCTATTTAATCAGTTAATTTCTCTTGTTCGCAAATTCTTCAATGTTCTGTATGAGGAGCCAGGATGGCCGAAGAAGATCCCAGAATTCTTGAGTTACGCGCATTGCGAGAGAAAGCCCGCCAGGGCGGCGGAGCAGACCGTATCGCCAAGCAGCATGCCAAAGGCAAGCTGACCGCTCGCGAGCGGTTGGACCAATTGCTGGACGCGGGAACATTTCACGAACTGGAGCCGTTTGTGCTGCAGCAGTGCGATCCGGGAACCAAAGGGGTCCTCGGCGATGGTGTCATTACCGGCTACGGCCGCGTGGACGGGCGCACCGTATATGTATATGCCCAGGATTTCACGGTGCAGGGCGGCGCGCTGGGCGAAATGCAGGGCCGCAAAATCTGCCGCCTGATGGACCTGGCAGTCCAATCCGGCGCGCCGATCATCGGCCTGATCGACTCGGGTGGCGCGCGCATTCAGGAAGGCGTGCGCAGCCTGGGCGGGTACGCCGAAATCTTCCGCCGCAATGCGCAGTACTCGGGCATCGTGCCGCAGATTAGCCTGATCCTCGGCCCGTGCGCGGGTGGGGCAGCCTATTCGCCGGCGCTTACCGATGTCATTATCATGGTCGAGAAGCAGTCTTATATGTTCCTGACCGGCCCCGAAGTGATCAAGTCTGTGACCGGCGAGGAAGTGGACAGCGAGACCCTGGGTGGCGCCGCCACCCACTTAAATGTTAGCGGTCTGGCGCACCTGGTGGCTCCCAGCGAGGATGACGCCCTGTTCCTCACCCGCACCTTGATGAGCTATCTGCCGGCCAACCAGATCGACAATCCCCCTGCCACCGCTTGCGACGATGATTTCAACCGCATGGACGACAGCCTCAACAGCATCGTTCCGCTGGACCCCGGCATCGCGTACAGCATGCACGAGGTGATTATGAGCGTGGTCGACTGCGGCTCGTTTATCGAACTGCAGTGCGGCTTCGCGCGCAATGCGATCATCGGGCTGGGACGCATGGGCGGGATGAGCGTGGGCATCGTAGCGCAGGAACCCAGTGTGATGGCCGGCGTCATCGACATCGATGCGGCCGATAAGATTTGCCGCTTCGTGCGCTTCTGCGACTGCTTCAATATTCCGCTGGTCACCTTCGTCGATTCGCCCGGCTTCCTGCCGGGGGTCGACCAGGAACACCGCGGCATCATCCGCCACGGCGCCAAGGTGCTCTACGCCTATTCCGAAGCCAGTGTGCCCAAGATCAGCGTGGTCACCCGCAAGGCTTATGGCGGCGCGTACGTGGTGATGAGCAGCAAGTTCCTCGGCACCGACATCAATTTTGGCTGGCCCAGCGCCGAAATCGCCGTGATGGGCCCGGAAGGCGCCGCCAATATCCTCTACCGCAAGCAGATCGACGCGGCCGAAGACAAAGTCGCCGAACGCGCCCGCCTGACCGACGAGTACCGCAAGCGCTTCCTCAACCCTTACGCGGCCGCCGCTGCCGATTATCTCGACGATGTGATTGAGCCGCGCGAAACCCGCTCACGGGTCATCGCCGCTTTGCATGCCCTGCGCGATAAGGCTACCGCCTCGCTGCCGCGCAAGCACGGGAATATCCCGGTTTAGCATGGTTCGCGGAGAGGAGAAATCCAGGTGAGTGAAATTTTGGTCAATGCTCTGTGGATCACGCTGATCGGGATGGGGCTGGTGTTTCTTGCCCTGCTCCTCCTGTGGGGCATGATGGAATTGATGGTGCGCGCGACCTCGCGCGCAGCCCGGGCCGAGGTGGAGGAAGCCAGCCAGGCTGAGCCAGCCCCCGCCGCGCTCGAAGCGCCAGCCGCTGGGCGAAGTAAAGCTGCCCTGGCGGCTGCCGTGGCTGTGGCGGTAGCGCTGGCCCAGCACCAGGCCGCCGCTCCGGTGGAAACCCCGGTCAGCGCCAATATCAGCGTCTGGCAGGCCGCGATGCGCACTGCCCGCCTGAACCAGCGAGCGAATCAGTACATGCGAAAACAAAGAGGCTCCCGATGATCATTCGAGTGAAAGTAGACGGACAAATCTATGAGGTGGAAGTTGAGGATCTCTCCGCGCGGCCGATCATCGCCCGGGTGGGAGAGGAAACCTTTGAAATCACTCCCGAGGAAGCTGGCGCGGCAGCCCACACTCCCATCGTTGCCGCGCCTGAAGCGCCTGCTCCTGTGGCTCACACCAGCGGAAATGGCGCGGGCAGCAGCGATTCAGTTCGCACGGTGAATGCTCCCATCCCCGGCGTCATCATTTCCATCAGCGTCCAGCCGGGTGATAAAGTGACGCACGGGCAGGAATTGTGCATGCTGGAAGCGATGAAGATGAAGAACTCCATCCGCGCCACGCGCACCGGCACCGTCGAGAAGATCCACGTCGCGGTTGGTGCCCAGGTACGCCAGGGCCAGCCGCTGGTCACGTACACCGACTGAGGCCCTCCATGGATTTCAACGAAATCATCCAACAACTGACGCAGGGCTTCACAGCGTTTACCGCGGGCAATGCGTTGATGATCGCGGTCGGACTGGTGCTGGTCACCCTGGCCGTGGTCAAAGAGTACGAGCCCGTATTGCTGCTGCCGATTGGGTTCGGCTGCATCATCGCCAACCTGGGCATGTCGTACGAGCACGGCATGATGAAGGTCATCTACGACGCGGGCATCAGCACCGAGCTGTTCCCGCTGCTGATCTTCATCGGCGTAGGCGCGATGATCGACTTTCGCCCGCTGCTGGCCATGCCGCAGATGGTGATCCTCGGCGCGGCCGGGCAGTTCGGCATTTACGGCACGCTGTTGCTGGCGGTGCTGCTGGGCTTCAACCTGCCCCAGGCAGCCTCCATCGGCGTGATCGGCGCGATTGACGGACCGACGGCCATCTTTGTAGCCTCCAAGCTCGCGCCGGAAATGCTCGGCCCAATCGCCGTGGCGGCTTACTCGTACATGAGCCTGATCCCGATTATCCAGCCGCCGGTGATGCGGCTGATGACCACCCGTAAAGAGCGCATGGTGCGCATGGAATACGCCGCGCGCCCGGTCTCGAAGAAACTGGTGGTCGCATTCCCGATCATCGTCACGCTGGTGGTCAGCCTGGTGGCGCCCTCGGCCGCCCCGCTGATCGCCACGCTGATGCTGGGCAACCTGCTGCGCGAAAGCGGCGTGGTCGACCGTCTTTCCAAGGCGGCGCAGAACGAAATCATCAATATTGCCACGCTGTTCCTGGGTTTGGCGATTGGCTCGACCATGACCGCCGCGAATTTCCTGTCTTGGCAGACGCTGGCAGTGCTGGCCCTGGGCCTGCTGGCCTTTATTCTCGACACGGTGGCAGGGCTGCTGTTTGGTAAACTGATGTATGTCGTGACGGGCGGGAAGATCAACCCGTTGATTGGCGCGTGCGGCATCAGCGCCTTCCCCATGGCGGGCCGGCTCTCGGCCAGAATGGCGCAGGAAGAAGACTTTGACAACTTCATCCTCATGCACGCCATGGGCGCCAACACCGCCGGTCAGTTGGGCAGCGTGGTGGCTGGTGGCTTGCTGCTGGCGCTGGTGGCTGGGTTCGGCGGGGTGTAAAACCGGAACACAATCCTTTTAACAAAAAAGGCGGGCCATTTGCCCGCCTTTTGGTTTGATCAAACCAGTTATTCTTCCGCCGGTTCGGATCCGTTGGAGCGCGCATAATCTTCGACATCCAACCGGTATCCCACTCCGCGCACGGTCTTGATGAACTGAGGCCGGCGCGGGTCTTTTTCGAGCGCCTGGCGCAGCCAGCTCACGTGCACATCCAGAGTGCGCGTGTCGCCGGTGTAGGCCGTGTCCCATACCTGGCGGAACAGGTGCTCGCGTTCGATCACCGTACCGGGAGTCTCCATCAAAATCTTCAACAGCGTCACCAGCCGGGGGGTCAGGCGGGCCTGCTTGCCCAGGCAGCGCGCCACGCGCTGCTGGGTATCCAATTGAAACGGGCCAACTTCCATCAAATCTTTTTGCTCAACCGGCAGCAGCGGGCGGATGCGGTTCACCAGCTTTTGCAGGGTGAACGGCATCACCAGCACCACTTTCGCGCCGGTAATCTCTTTGCCATCCGAGGGCGGGTCCACGATCAAAACCACCGGGACGCCAGCCGCCTGCTTCTGCAGCGATTGGCAAATGCGCCGGCCGCTGGTGCGCATCGACGCCGCGTCCACGATGATCACATCCGGGCACGCCTCGCTCACCCGGTCGATCGCTGTCGCGCCGTTCGAAACACTCTCCACCTGATAGCCCTTCTTATCCAGGCCAAAGGCGAAGGAAGGATGGTCGGCTCGTTTCCCTTCGACCAGCAGGATTTTTGCCTTTGTAGTTTTCACTGACAAAAGTCACCTTTCCTGCCGCCCAGAGTGGATACAATCTGGGATACCGGCAAAATAA
>CALDSL010000266.1 GCA_937920255.1 uncultured Anaerolineaceae bacterium
CCCCAGCGGCAAATGGATCGTGAACTGCGTGCCCTGGCCTTCCTTCGACTGCACTTCGATGCGCCCTTCATGGCTGCGCACGATCCAATAGGCGATGGATAGCCCCAGCCCGAACCCGCTGCCCTGCCCGCGCTTGCGCGATTTTTCCCCGCGGTAAAAACGCTCAAAGATGTGCGGCAGATCCTGCGCCGGGATGCCCGGGCCGCTGTCGCTGATCACCACCTGGGCTTCGTGCTCGTCTTTGCGCAGCGCCACCGAAACCTGCCCGCCGGCCGGGGTGTACTGCACCGCGTTGCTCATCAGGTTGAGCAGCACCTGCTTGAGCCGGTCGCGGTCGCCGGTCACCTGCACCTGGTCGATCTCGGCCACGCGCACGCTGATGCGCTCCCCGGCCAGCGTGCGCATCTGGTGGAACACTTCCAGCAGCACCGTGTCCAGTTCCACCGCGTCGCGCGCCAGCGGCAGCCGCCCCGATTCGGCCTGCGCCAGCAGCAGCAGGTCGCCCACCATGCGCGTCAGCCGGTCGACCTCGGCTTCGATGCTGGCCAGCGATTCCTCATCAACCTCGCCATACTTGCGCATTAAACTCGCATTACCTTTGATCACCGTCAGCGGCGTGCGCAGTTCGTGGCTCACATCGGCCAGGAAGCGGCGCTGGGTGGTGAATAATTGCTCCAGCCGCTCGAGCGTCTCGTTGAAGGCCAGGATCAACTGGTCGACCTCATCGCCCGGGGCCGCGCCCACCTGCGGGATGCGCCGCGCCAGGTCGTCGGCGTGCGAAATTTGCGTGGCCACGCTGGTCATGGTGGCCAGCGGCGCCAGCGCGCGCCCGTTGACCAGCCAGATCCAGAAACTGGCCACGATGGTAGCCAGCACGGCAATCGCCGCCAGCATGATCGCCAGCGTGCGCAGCAGCAGGTCGATAAAATCGAGGCGCGCAGCGATCTGCAGCGTGCCCGCCGGCCCGCGGCGCGTGACCAGCGGCACGGTGAGCACGCGCAGGTGCGTATCTTCCAGGCGGTTGTTGGTGAACACCGGCGCGCTGCTGCTCAGGGCGCTCTCGTCCAGCGGGGTGACGCGCGGCATGGGGCGCGCGACGATCAAAAAGTTGTCGCGGTTCCAGATTTGAAATTCGAGGTTGTCCGACGAGCGAAACGCGGCGATCGAGCGCACATCGAACTGGTTGTTCTCATTGGCGCGCAGCAAACTCACGATCTGCCGCGCGTTGACGGTCAGATTGGTGTCCACCTGATCCAGCAGGGTGGCGTTGACCAGCCAGTAGACCAGGCTGCCGAACAGGAACAGGATGCCTACCAGCAGGGTGGTATAGAGCAGCGTCAGGCGCAGGCGCAGCGACATCAGGGCGTTTCACGCAGGACGTAACCCACGCCGCGCACCGTGTGCAGCAGGCGGGTTTCTCCTTCTGTTTCCAGCTTCTGGCGCAGGTAGCGGATATACACGTCCAGCACATTGCTTTCGCCGCCGAAATCGTAGCCCCACACGCGGTCGAAGATCATCTCGCGGGTGAGCACCTGGCGCGGGTGGCGCAGGAACAGCTCCAACAGGTCGTATTCCTTGGCGGTGAGCGAAATGGTGCGGTTGTTGCGCGTGGCCTGGCGCGTGGAGGTATCCAGCGACAGGTCGTTGAAGGACAGCACCTGCACGCGCTCGGTTTGCGTGCGGCGCAGCAGGGCGCGCACGCGCGCCAGCACTTCGTCCAGTTCGAACGGTTTGACCAGGTAGTCATCCGCCCCCGCATCCAGCCCGCTCACGCGGTCCTGGATGGTGTCTTTGGCGGTCAGCATCAGAATGGGCACATTGCTGCTGCCGCGCAGGCGCTGGCAAACCTCCAGCCCGTCGATTCCCGGCAGCATCAGGTCGAGGATTACCAGGTCGGGGTGGTGCTCGCGCGCCATCGCCAGACCGGTCTCGCCATCCAGCGCGGTTTCCACCTGGTAGCCTTCAAAGGTCAGCCCGCGCCGCAGCAGCCTGACAATCGCCTCATCGTCCTCGACAATTAAGATGTGTTCTTTCATCATGCCCTCCTGATCTTTTTAATATATCACGAAAGTGGGCATGGACAATTGCAAGAGGGGTGGGGTTATTTTTCCTGCCCGCGCGCCGAGCTGCGCGGCATCTTTTTCTTTCCGGTGACCGGGATGGTCATGTCCGGCAGCAGGGTGTGGCCTTCCTGCAGCAGCGATGTGATCGCTTCGGCGGGCACCGGGCGACCCATCAGGTCGCCCTGCACCTGGTTGCAGTTCTCGGTATTGAGCAGGGCCAGTTGCTGCTCCATTTCCACGCCTTCGGCCACCACGCACAGACCCAGCACGTTGCCCATGGAAATGATGGCTTTGGTGATGGCCGCGTCGTCCACATTCTCGGTCATATCGTGCACGAACGACTGGTCGATCTTGATCGAGCTGATCGGGAAGCGCTTGAGATACCCCAGCGAGGAGTAGCTGGTGCCAAAATCGTCAATCGAGATCATCACGCCCATATCGCGCAGCGTCTGCAGGGTCTGTACGGTCAGGTCCAGGTTCTGCATCGCCGCCCATTCAGTGATCTCCAACTGCAGCGAGCCGGCCGGCAGGCCGGTTTCGTCCAACACGGCGCGCACCAGGGCGGGCAGGTCACCGTCCTGCATCTGTCGCGGCGAGATGTTGACCGCCATGCACAGGTCGCTGTAGCCGGCGTCGTGCCATTGTTTGGCCTGGCGGCAGGCGGTGCGCAGCACCCATTCGCCGATGGGCAGCATCAGCCCGGTTTCTTCCGCCAGGATGATAAACTCGCCCGGCAGGATCAGCCCGCGCCGCGGGTGGTGCCAGCGGATCAGCGCTTCCACCGCGGTGATCCGCCCGGTGCGCAGCGAAACGATGGGCTGGTAATACAGTTGGAACTGCTGGCGCTCCACCGCGCGGCGCAGGTCGGCTTCCAGTTGGAACAGGGCCACGTTCATGGCGTGCATTTCGGTGCCAAACACCTCGTGCCGCCCACGCCCGCCGGCTTTGGCGCGGTACATGGCGGTATCGGCGTCACGCAAAATGTCCTCGGCGCGGAAGCTGCGGTGAGTGATCATGGCGATGCCGATGCTTGCGCCCGGGAAAATCTCGTGTTCCTGGATGCGGAACGGGAAAGCCAGTTCCTCCTGGATGCGCTGGGCGATGCGGGTGGCGTCGCCCACGCCGGTGATGTCATCCAGCAGCACGGCGAACTCGTCGCCGCCAAAGCGCGCGGCCAGATCGCGCGGGCGCAGGATGGCCTGCAGCCGCCGCGCGATGGCCACCAGCAGTTGGTCGCCGCTGGCGTGGCCCAGGCTCTCGTTAATCAGCTTGAAGCGGTCGAGATCGAGGAACAGCACCGCGCCGTGGTAGTCCGTGTCGCGCCGGGCGCGCTCGATGGCGCGCCGCAACTGGTCGACGAAATAAGCGCGGTTGGGCAGGTGGGTCAGCGGGTCATGCATCGCGTCGTGGCGCAGCCGTTCCTCGGTGATCTTCTGGCTCTGGATGTCAGTCAGCGAGCCGGCCATGCGGTAGGGTTTGCCATCCTCGTCGCGCACGGCCATGCCGCGCGCCAGCACCCAGCGGTACTGCCCGTCTTTGTGCAGGATACGGTGCTCGTTTTGCAGGTGGGGGGTGTCGCCGTTGAGGTGCGCGTCGATGTCGGCCTTGAACTGCCAGTAATCGCTGGGGTGCACCAGGTTCAGCCAGGCATTGATATCATTGCCAAACGGCTCGGCCGCCTCTTCATTTCCGGTCAGCGCCATCCAGCGCGGCGAATAATACACCTTGCCGGTCGCCAGGTCCCAGTCCCAGATGCCGTCGTTAGCGCCGTTCACCGCCAGCGCGTAGCGCTCCTCGCTGTTGCGCAGCGCTTTTTCGGCTTCCAGCGTCTGGCTCAGGTCCATGATGATGACCATCACGCCTTCCGCGCCGGATCCCTCGCGCCACAGCGGGGTGGCATTCACCAGCAGCGGAACGCGGGCGCCGTCTTCCAACTGGAGGATGGTGCGCGCCCCATAGACCGGCTGGAGGGTGCTGGCCGCGCGCTGGATCACATATCGTTCGGGCGGAACGGGCTGGCCGTTCATATCCAGCACCTGCCAGGTGGGCTGCAGCGGGGCCTGCTTATCGTGCAGGTGCAGCAGCTGGCTGGCGCGCCAGTTTTTGAAGGTGATCGTGCCATCCGTATCGAAGATGAGAATACCCGCCGGGCTGGTCTGCATCACATGCGTGAGCAGATCGCGGTCGCGGCTGAGGGCTTCATCGGCCGGCATGCGCTGGTTGTGGCGTTTGTTTTCCAAAATCACAGCCAGCAGGCGCACCGCCGCGCGCACCTGTTTCTGCGCCTCTTCCGGGAGACGGTCGAATGCATTCGGAAAAACGACCCAACCATACGAGGCCGTTTCCGTGGCAATTTTTTCAGCAGGAATATCCGATTTTGTGTTTCTTGTTAACTGAAGGCGGGCTTGTAGCGGATAGCTGGAATTGAGCGCATTAAGGAATGATTCAATGACCCGTTCTTCCGAGGCTTGCGGGAGGATGTCCAACAAGATTTGTAACAAACCGGGCCCAGAGGATGCAACCATGGAACTCCTGAAACAATAAAGGTCTTGGGC
>CALDSL010000267.1 GCA_937920255.1 uncultured Anaerolineaceae bacterium
ACATTCACGACCGAGTTGTCATCGATGGCGACCACCAGATCGGTGTTCTTGATGTTATGGATCCAGGGCACGTGCTTGTCGCCGATGCCTTCGATGCGGTGCGCGCCAAAACCGTTGCGCAGCAGCGTGGGGCACTGCAGCGCTTCGCTGGCGATGATTTTGCTGTCGGGATAGAGCTTCTTGAGGTAATCGCCGCTGGCGATGGTGCCGGCCGAACCGGTGGTGAGGGCCACGCCGCGGTAGCGATCGCGCGGGCCCATCACCTGTTGCAACACTTCTTGCATGGCGCTGCCGGTCACCTCGTAATGCCACAGGTAGTTGCCGAACTCGTCAAACTGGTTGAAGATCATCAGGTCTTCGCCCGAATTGCGCAATTCCCAGCACTTGTCAAAGATCTCTTTGACGTTGGATTCACTGCCAGGCGTGGCGATGACTTCTCCGGCCACTTTCGAAAGCCACTCGAAGCGCTCGCGGCTCATGCCCTCGGGCAGAATGGCGATCGACTCGCATGCCAGCAGGGCTGAATCGTAGGCGCCGCCGCGGCAGTAATTGCCGGTGGAAGGCCACACGGCTTTCTGGGTGGTGGGGTCAAATTGACCTGTCACTAGGCGCGGGGCCAGGCAGCCGAAGGCCGCGCCAACTTTGTGCGCCCCGGTGGGGAACCACTTTCCCACCAGCGCCACAATGCGCGCCGGCGTGCCCGTCAGCGAGGAGGGCAGCTCGATGTAATTCACGCCGCCATAGCCCCCACCGCGCGACACGGGCTGGTTCTTCCAGGTGATGCGGAACAGATTGCGCGGCGCAATATCCCACAGGCCAACCGAACCCAGTTCCTGCTTGATGAAATCTGGCGTGAGCGCCGGGTTTTTCATCTGCGCAAAGGTGGGAATGATGATGTTACGTTCCCTGGCGCGCTGCACGGTGCGCTGCAGGCGATCCTCGTGGACGGACAGGTCAATTGTTGCCATAGCTATAAAGCCTCCAATGTGTTTTGTTTCTCTTCAGGTTGGTCTTCGTCTTCCGGTCCCACGCTGACCACATAGAGGGGCCGGCCCTTTACTTCGTCATAAATACGGCCGATGTACTCGCCTAAAATGCCGAGCGAAATCAACTGCGCGCCGGCGAACAGCAGCACCGCGATCAGCGTGGTCGCCTGGCCGAGCAGCGGCTGGTTGCCGGTGACGCGCACGATGATCACGATCGGAATGGCGATGATGGCAATTGCCGCGGATACAAACCCCATGTAGGTGGCAAGCTGGAGCGGGAAGTACGAGAACCCGGTGACGGCGTTCAACGCCAGCTTGAACATCTTCTTGAACGGGTATTTGGTCTCGCCGGCCATCCGCGCCGCGCGGTTGTAGGTCACGCCGGTCTGCTTGAAGCCAACCCACGATGACATGCCGCGCAGGAAGCGGTGGCGCTCGCGCATCGAGTTCATCACATTGACCACCTTGCGGTCCATCAGGCGGAAGTCGCCCGTGTCGAGCGGAATTTTCACGTCGGTGATGCGGTAGATCAGCCGGTAGAACAGCGACGCGGTGAACAGCTTAAACCAGGTCTCGCCCTCGCGCTGGGCACGCACGGCGTACACCACTTCCCAGCCTTCACGCCATTTTGCGATCATCTCATGGATCAGCTCGGGCGGGTCCTGCAGGTCGGCATCGATGATGACCACCGCCTTGCCACGGCTGTAATCCAGTCCGGCGGTCACGGCGATCTGGTGGCCGAAATTGCGGGCGAAGATCACCGGGCGCACGCGCGTGTCTTTGGCTGCCATGTCGCGGATGATTTCTGTCGAGCCGTCGCGCGAGCCATCATCCACAAGGATCAGCTCCCACGGTTCGTTGGTGGCATCCATCACCTGCTGGATGCGCTGGTACAGCACGGGAAGGTTTTCCTTCTCGTTAAAGATCGGCGCAATGATGGTAAAAACTGGCAACATGTCTTTTATCCTCCCAAACAATGAAACCAGAAACCTGCCCCGGGCTGCCTGGGTAACATATCAGCGGTTGAGCAGCGCGCGCAAAGCCGGCAGCGCGGGCTCGATGACCGGGGCAGGCTGCACCGCGTGCAGGGCCGCGCGGATATCCTTCAGGCCGCTGCCGGTGTTGAGCACCAGCACCGGGTCGTCGGGGCCAATCATGCCTTCGGCTACGGCTTTCTGCAAACCGGCGTAGGCGGCAGCGCCAGCCGGCTCGGCGAAGATGCCCACCCGGCCCAGTTCCGCGATCGCGCCAAAGATGGCCTCATCCGGGATGGTCAGGTACGCGCCGCCGGTCTGCGTGGCCGCGCGCACGGCGCGCAAGCCATCGCGCGGCAGATTCACCGAGATGCTGTCCGCCAGGGTCGTGGCTTCCACGGGGGTGATCGTTTCGGTTTTGTCAAAGTACGCGTTGGCAACAGCCGCCGACTGCTCGGATTGAATGCCAAACAGGCGCGGCATTTGCTCCAGCCAACCCAGTTCGTGTAGATCTTTAAAACCTTTGTGGATGCCAGAAATGATATTTCCGTCCCCCACTGAGACAAAAATGGCCAGCGGGCGTTGGCTGCTATCGCGCTGAGGCCAGAGCACGTGCTCCCAGATCTCAAACGCGGCGGTCTTTTTCCCCTCTGCCGTAAATGGATTATACCCCGTATTGCGGCAGTACCATCCAAAGGCGTTTGATGCTTCCACCGTCAGGTTGAAGGCGTCGTCGTAGCTGCCGTCCACCAGGATCACCCGCGCGCCAAACACCAGCAACTGGGCAATCTTGGCTTGCGGCGCGGTTTTGGGCGCGAAGATCACGGCGGGCTGGCCAACCGCAGCGGCCATGCCTGCCAGCGCCGCCCCGGCGTTGCCGGTGGAAGCCGTGACCACGGTTTCCGCGCCGATCTCGCGCGCCCGCGCCACCACCACCGCGCTGGCGCGGTCCTTGAAGGACGCAGTCGGGTTGCGCCCTTCATCCTTTACCCACAGGCGCTTTAAACCCAGGCGTTCGGCCAGCCGTTGCGGGGTATAGGTAGGCGTCCAGCCCGCCGAACGCAGCGCGCTGCGTTCGGGGCCGGGGTCGGCCACCGGCAGCAGCGGCAGGTAGCGCCACAGCGAGGTTTCGGAGCGCGATAGAATGTCTTCCGGGCGGTATTTACGCCGGATGCTTTCGTAATCCAGTAGAACGTCGAGGTTGCCGCCGTCGCGCGGGCAGGTATAGCTTACCTCACCCGGTGCATACTCCGCGCCGCACAACGAGCAGCGGTATCCAGTAAAAATAGCCATTCAAATGTACCTACTCATTCTCAAATGGTACACCCAATGACGCCGGAGGAGAAGTGCGCATCGAACGCAACAGCCGGGAAATGGTGCGGCGCGCCTGGGGCGACATGCCCGCCAGGGTGCGGTCGACCCATTCGGCGTTGCCAATGTTGACCAGCAGCAGGGTGAGGATCATCAACGGGAAGGGCGCCACCTGCAGCACCTGCGAGGGGACATTGGGCATAAACGGCTGCAGCACCACGCCCAGCCACTGCAGCAGCGCGAACAGATACGCGCCCATGGCCGCGCGGAAGGGGTTCCAGCCGCCGAAAATGGTGATCGCCAGCGCGATCCAGCCGATGCCGTCCAGGCCGGAGAGCGTGCCTTTCCAGCCGGCTTTTTCGCTCAACGAGTACATCGGCCCGGCCAGCCCTACCAGCGCGCCGCCCAACATGGTATAGAAGTAACGCAGCCGGTTGACGTTGGCCCCGCGCACGTACGCCGCGGCCGGGCGCTCGCCGATGCCCTGCAGCATCAGGCCGGGCTTGGTCTTGAACACCCACCAGAAGGCGGCGCCGATGAGGATGAAGCTGGCATACACCGTGACGGTGTGCGAGAAGAAGAGCTGCCCGACCACCGGGATCTGCGACAGCAGCGGGATCGGCGTGGAGGGCACGCGCGGCCCGGAAAGGCCCATGAACGGGTTGCCCAGGAAGTAGGCCAGATCGCGGCACATGAGCGTGAGCACAAACCCGACTGCCACCTGCGATTGTTTGAGCGTGATGCTGGCAAAAGCCACGATGCCGGCTACAAATGCGCCTACCGCCGCGCCCGCCAGGAAGCCGAGGAGCAGGTTGTTGGTGCTGTAACCCACCGCGAAGCCGATCATGGCGGTGAGCAGGATGGTTCCGTTGACCGAAAGGTTGGTGACGCCGGCGCGTTCCGAAAGGGTCTCGCCGATGACGGCAAAGATGACCGGCGCGGCGGTTGCCAGCACCCCGGCCAGACCTGTGAGCAGGATTGCAGTTTCCATATCGGTCTCCTAACCTTTGCGCAACAGCCGGCGGCGAGCGCCGTCCACCAGGATCACAGCCAGCACAAGCGCCCCCTGCAGCACGCCCGAGAGGGTCGAATCCAGCTTGAGCACAATCGGAAGCTGAATACTGCCAATATTGAGCGCGGCGAAGAAGAACGCCACCGGCGCAGCCCAGATGGCCTGGTAGTTGACCAGCATGGCCACCATCAGGCCCAGGAAGCCGTACCCGGAAGAAATCGAGGGGATCAGGCGGTGATAGACGGCCATCACCTGTACCGCCCCCGCCAGCCCGGCGAAGATGCCACAGATGACGAAGGCCATCATGGTGTAACGCGCGGTGGGAATGCCGATCACATACGCAGCACGGTTGTTCTTGCCCACCGCTTTGAGCTTGAGACCGAAGTAGGTGCCCTGCAGCAGCACAAACACTACCGCGATCCCCACCAGCCCGATCACCAGCGACCAGGGACTGAAGCGCGTGCCTTCCAGCATGGGCATCCAAAGCGTCTGCGGGAAGGGTTCGGTGCCGCTCATCGAGCCGACGCCGGGGCGCTTCCACGGGCCGAAGATCAGGTACAGGGTGATGGCCGTGGCCACAAAATTCAACCCCAGGCCGGAAAAGATTTCATTCACGCCGCCGTAAATCTTCAGCGCGCCGGCCAGCGCAGCCCACAAGGCCCCGCCCGCCATGCCGAACAACAGCCCGAGGATGATCGCCACACCGGTGGGCGTGCCGGTATCCAGCAGCAAGCGCAGCACCCAGGTGGTGAAGATGGCTCCGACCATGATCTGGCCTTCCACGCCGATGTTCCACAGGCCGGCGGCGAAGGTGATCAACAGGCCCGAGGTGGCCAGCAGCAGCGGGATCCAGGCCACCACCACATCCAGAATTTTGCCCATCGAGCCAATCGAGCCAACCAGAATATTCTGATAGGCCAGGAACGGCGGCGCTTTGGCGATCAGCAGCACGATGGTGGTGAAGACCAGCGCCAGCACAACCGCCAGAACCCCAAACAGGAGGCTCAAGCCGCGCGAATTTTTGTTCAAGGTAATATTCTTCATGGATTTACCAGCCTTTGCCGCCGATCAACTGCCCAAGCTGGTCAACCCCGGTGGTGGTCGCATCAATCGGCTGGGAAACCTTGCCACCAAAGAAAACCAGAATGCGGTCGCTGTAGTGCAGTACCTCTTCGAGATCGGACGAAATAAAGATAATAGCCGTACCCTGCTTGCAGCGTTCTTTGAGCTTGCTCCAGATCCAAATCGATGATTCAATATCCAAACCGCGGGTGGGGTGCTCCACCAGGATCAGCTTGAGTGGATCGTGCATCAAGGCCAGCAGGGCGCGCTGCTGGTTGCCGCCAGAAAGCTCTTCGATCCGGCTTTCCGGCGTGCCTTTGATAAAGAAATCGCCGATACGCGCCTGGGCGGTGGTTTGCGTTTTCTCGTGGTTGACAAAGAAACCCTGCGATTTATCCAGCAGGGCAAAATGTTCGGCCAGCGTCAGCCCGGGGATCAAACCTTCTTCCAGGCGCGCCGCGGGCACATAGGAAATGCCAGCATTGATGAAGTTGCGGTAGGGTTTACCGGTCAGGTCAGCCCCGTCCAGCAAGATCTTGCCGCCCACCGGGCGCATCAACCCACTGATGGTGCGCAGGAACTGGCGCTGCCCCGAGCCTTCCATCCCCGCCAGGCCAATCACTTCGCCGGCGGAGACTTCCAGGTTGACGTCGCGGATATTGAGGCGCGGCTCTTCAATCGAGAGATGGTCCAGCTTGAGCGTGCAGCGGCCGGGTTTGGCGCGCACGCGCTCATCCAGCGTGACCACTTTCCCGAACATCATTTTCACCAGATCATCGGTGACGTATGGTGGGAAAGCCTCGCCCACCAGCTTGCCGCGGCTGAAAACAGCGATGCGACTGCACAAGCCTTCCACTTCTTCCAGCTTGTGCGACACGAACAAGACCGTCATGCCCTGCGCGGCCAGCTTGCGCAGCGTGGCAAACAGCTTGTCTTTTTGCAGCGCGCTGATGCCCGTGGTGGGCTCGTCCATAATCAACACGCGCGCGCCCAGCCATAAAAGGCGCAGGATTTCCAACTGCTGGCGCTCGCCGACGGTGAGCGTATCCACGTACGCATCCGGGTCAATCGAAAAACCGAACTCCTCCCCCA
>CALDSL010000268.1 GCA_937920255.1 uncultured Anaerolineaceae bacterium
CCCTCCGGCTCCCCCCAAATCGCAAACACCGCGATTTAGGGGGAGTGAATTACCCTCCTCGATAGAGAGGATTGACCCCCCCTCCGGCTCCCCCCCACACATCGTCCCGATGTTCTTACGGGAGGGTTGTACCCAAATCGCAAAAACGCGATTTCAAGGAGGGAATAACCTGCTTCGATATTTCGCACAGCATGCCGTGGGCGGAAGATGGAATTCCCGCGAGGGTACAAAACTCTCGCGGGAATTCTTATCTCCATTTCCGCATCTCCGCTGTGTTTTTCACCGGTAAGCCATTCTCAAAAATACTTGGATTCTCTTACCTTCCCCCTTCGCCGCCGGGCGTACAGTCTATACATCAACAGGGACATTCGAAAGGGGGAAGCGATGTTACCGATGAGCGAGCACAGTATGGTCCGGGCGGCGCAGCGTAGCCTCTCGGAGGACGAGTTGGAGTATGTGCTGACCTGGGGGCAGGTGTTCCACCGCGCGGGCGTGGTGATCTGTTACCTGCGCGAAAAGGACATCCCGCCGCAGCACCAGCGGATGGAGTGCTGGCATAAGATCGTCGGCACGGCGGTGGTGCTGGCGCGCGACGGCAGCATGGTCATCACCGTGTGGCGCAACCGCAAGATGGGGTTGAAGAATATCCGCCGCAAGATCGAATACGACCGGCACAGCCGGGCGTTGTAGCCGCTATGAACGCCCCACTGCCAACCGTGTTCGAAGCCGATTTTGGCACTTGCGCCTGCCTGCTGCAGGACGATCCCACCTGGGGAACTGAAATCCTGCGGCGGGCGGGCGCGCCGGCCCTGCTGTTGCACCTGGCGCGGCTGCAAACGCGGCGGTATCCGTCGCGGATCGAAGCGGGCGGTGTGGCCTATTTCTATGCGCGCGGCACGGCCGGGATGCGCTGGCCGCTGCGCTACCGGGTGGAGCGCGCCGGAGAGGGGCGGGTGGCTGTGACCCCGGCCTCATCCTTATGCCTGCGCGACGGGCTGCGTTCGGCGGTGTTTCTGGCGCTGCTGGGCGGCTGGCCGGTGATCTTTCTGCCGCTCATTCAACTGCGCCAGCGAGCGGCGCAGCGCCGGGCGGCGCAGCGCTATCTTCCGGCGCTGCGGGCTTATCTGGAGGAGAACGCGCCGCCGCGGGCTAGCGCGATTTCTGGCTCATCAATGCAAAGATGACCTCTTCCACGCGCGCCAGATCTTCCAGACCAACCGCGCCGGCTACATATTCCCGCGCGCGGCGCAGAAACACCTGGCTCATGCGCGCCAGCGGTTGGGATGTGACCAGAAACGTCTTCGCAAACGTGCCGCCCAGGCTTTCTTTCAGCGCGCGCAGGCGGTTGAGCACCGGCTGGGTTTTGCCCACCAGGTCGCCGCTTTTGCACTCCACGATGCCCAGTTTGCCGTTGTACGAGCACACGACGTCCAGCTCGTTTTCCACGCCGGCCACCTGCAGGCTCTGGATCACGTCCATCCGGCGGCCATGCCGCGCCAGCGCGTAGTACACGTAGCCTTCCAACCAGCCGCCCGCCAGAAAGCGAACGGCTTCGTGCGTCAGGCAGGCCGTGCCGTCTTCGGAAATCAGCGAACCCGAGTCGCGCAGCGGCTGCAGCAGCCAATCCGGCCCGTAAAGTTGTTCCGCGGCAATATGCTCGCGTTTTCCAGTCGGGGCTTTTTTCTGGCTTTCGGAAACTGCCTGCTGGACTGCCAGCACGGGTTCGAACGAACCCGGTCGGCGCAGCAGGATCTCCTGCGCCAGATGGGCCGAGAAGGCGTGCGGCGCGTGCGAGGCGGTCCAGTTTTCGTCCACCTGGCGGCCGTGGACGTTAAGCACCTGGCGCACGCTGATGGGTTCCAGGTCGAACGGGCACACAGACGTCTCGCCGCCGCGGGTGTGAACGATCTGCTCGGTTTCGGTGTCCACGTATATCAAGTCGAGCTGGTTCTCCTGCCCGGCGAGGTAGGCGCCGATTGACATGGGCTTGGTGCCGCCGGTGTAGTTGATCATCACAGGGCCGTCGCTGCGGGCCTGTCCGGCGGCTTGCGCCAGTACGCGCGCGGCTTGTGGTGGGTGCACCGGTTCGACCGCTTCGGGCCACAGCCGGCAGGCGACGCGGCCGTGCAACGCGGCGGCCATGTCATCAAAAATCGCGGCAAAGCGCGGGTTGATGCGGCCGTCGATCGCCGAGGCGATAAAGATGGCCCGGTCGCAGCGCAAGCCGGTCTGGAAGAAGGGGATCAGGTTTTGCATGCGCTGGGCGGAAAGCAGGCAGATCATGGTACGGGTCATGGCGCGGGCTCCGGTCATGGGGGATTGGTATTCATTGTACACCTGGCCGGGTTCGCGCCCAGCTTCTTCCCGCGCGCATTTCAGCGTACAATACCGGCATGGACTATGCCGTTTTTGCGTTTGGCCCGCACGATTTTCCGGCGCTGCTGGAGCCGGTGGTGGATGTGTACCGCGAGGCGTTCGCGGATCCACCGTATGAGAAGGGGGAGGGGGAGGTGATCGCGTTCGCGTCGCTGCTGACAGCGCACACCGAGCGGCCGGGTTTCTGCGGTTTTTGGGCCAGCGACGCGGCGGGCAGTATGATCGGGTTTGTGTACGGGTTTTCCGGCGTGCCGGGTCAGTTCTGGCACGATGTGGTCTCGCAGGCGCTCGATCCGGCGCTGGTGGAGCGCTGGCTGGCGGATTATTTTACACTGGTGCAGTTGGCGGTGTGCCCGCGCGTTCAGGGCCGCGGGATCGGCACCCAGTTACACGATACGATTCTGGGCTGCACCCAGCACGCCACCGCCGCGCTGACCACCGCGCAGCAGGAGACGCCCGCGCTGCGGCTTTACCGGCGGCGAGGCTGGCGCACGATCCACGAGAATCTGTTCTTCCCCGGCGATTCGACGCCGATGCGGGTGATGGCGATCGATCTGCTGCCACGGACGGGGGAATAATTGAATATGTATTCATTAATAAAATGAGGTATTTTGGATGTCTTTACGACGGAGGCAGGGTTGACACGCCATGCCGTACCCTTCGACAGGCTCAGGGTACT
>CALDSL010000269.1 GCA_937920255.1 uncultured Anaerolineaceae bacterium
TTTCCAGCACGTGCGACGTGTTTTCTTTCCAATTACTCAGTAATGTCGTCCAGTAGTTGCATTCCCAACCCGACGCCGATTTCGCTCTGGTCCTGGCGATTTGAATGTAGTTCAGTTCCACGCCGTCGATTCTGAATTTGATCGAAAATGGGCGCATGATATTTCTCAGCGTATCTTTGTCGATTGCACACCAGTTATATCTCCACCGGATCTTTTCTGATGGTTTCACCGTTAACACGTATTCATTCGTGCCAGGCTGGTACAGATCGCGGAAGTTGAGACCCTCCCAGATGCTTTTGGATTGACTAACTTCGCTCTTTGTCGGCTGAGTTACCGACATATCAAATGGGATCGAGATATCCATCTTTCGTATCGGATCGAGACCTTGGGTGATATTCACCTGCCCAGACTTCTCGCCGATCACGATCACAACGGTTCGGCGTTGTTTATCGTAATAGCCGGCATCAACTTTAATCTTTAATTGCCCAACATGGTTGACCTGAAATTCTTTCCAGCCGATCAAATTGCCCACTACGGATGAATCATAGTTTTCCCAATTTTCCTGATAAATGAAAATGCGGCCTTTCTCATCAGGTTGGAACTGGTAAAGAAATAATCCGTCCTCAATCCGATACAACCGTGGGGTGGTTGGAGCGACCACTGTTACGGGTTGTTGTAAAACGCCATCCCGGCCTGTGAAGATGAATAGATACGCACCAGGGGGCGTGTTTACTTCAGGATAGTATTCAATTTCTACTTGCCCACCCTCGAAAACCTCATGTTGCTCTTCAAAAAAAGTTGAGCCATCTGCTGAAACGAGTTTCACGGAAACGGTTTCTCCAGGCTGCCAACCACATGTGAGTATATAAAAGGGTGTATGCCATTCCACATTCTCAGATTCACTCTTGCGCATGATGGCTGGCCGGTCATATGGACTCGTTGATCTCTCACAACCACCAGCGCCTCCCCCGAAGCCTCCGGAAAAATCAATTTCGCGCAAGACATCCTGCGGCGTTGGTTTATTTTTGTCCTCAATCGAAACTTCGACCGGTTGGCTGTCAAGCTGCGCAAGCACAAAGGAAGCCGGTATATCCATCCCTTTTCCCGATGGCTCGGGCGTATTTGTTTCCTGCGCGGGAGCGGGTATTTCCGGGGTGCTGGTGGGTTGGGCCGGCAGCATGCCAGTGGGAGCCAGCGGCTCAACCGTATTCACCGCGGACTGGCTCGACGGCGAGCATCCAGCCAGGAAGAAGATGATCAGTGCAAATCGAAGAATGTGGCCAGGCCGTGCATGAAACCAGGAACGGATCGTGTTCATGCTAATTCTCCCCTTCAATGCTTTGATTGCTTTGCAGTTTCTGAATGCGCTCCAAAAAAATTGCCTGGCGCTCCGGGTTGTCTGCGGTCATTTCGGCGGCTGTCTGATAGCTCTGGATGGCTTCTTCCGTGCTCCCACCCAGGGCAAGGATCAGGCCCAGGCGCGCGTACGCTTCTGCGGCGCGCTCTTTCACGCGCGGGTTCTCCCCATTTCCATAATCGGCGATCACTTGCTCAAATTCGGAGGTCGCAAGCGTATATGTATCCAGGTGTCCGCTGTAGGCAAGCATGAAATAGCACTGTCCCAACTCAAAATGAATTTTGGTGGGCACATCCGCCAGCGGCGGCTGGTTGGTTGATTTTGCTGCGGCTGTCAGCAATTCAATCGATTCTTGCAGCAATGTTTCATCCGCATCCGCGGGATTATTTGATTGGGTGACAGGCGCTAACGCCATGCGGTATTTCACGTTGGCCAGGCCAATCATAGCCCGGGAGTAATCCGGCCGGATCTCGAGCGCTTTTTGGAAATACAATTGCGCCGTATCAAGATCCGCGTCTTCTTCTCGGATCACAGAATTTCCCAGGAAGAGATAAAGTATCTCTTTCCCTTCCGATGGTTTCCAGCTTTCGATCGTTTCCGCCAGCGAGAATTCCTTCTGGGCTTCCGGATACTCGCGAATTGCATAAAATGCCAGCCCCTTGATCATTTGCGAAAGGGCAACCACTCTGTCGCTCAACGCTGTGCTGATTTCCAACCGGCTGGCCAGATCTTCATAATCACGCATAGCGATCGGATCACCCATCATGTACGGCCCGGTTAATTCTTGGGCTTCGTATGCATTGCGTAGCCGGATATAAAATTCAGGCGTCACGGTTAACGAGGTTCCGTTGGTTTGAATGAACCCGTAAACAACCAAATCTGCGTCAATCAGATTTGCCAGGGCTTGGGCGGATTCAGTTCGTTCTTCGATAGTGGTTCCGATTACAGGTTCAATCTTCCGCGTTTCGAGATCATCCGGCCCCCAAACTTTGATAAATAAATCGCTTTGGGTTTCCGATAGACTTTTCTGAATCCGTTCAAAGCTACTGAGGGCGAGATCTTTTTCAATCGTCGCATGGGCAGCATTTTCTTGGAGCACAAAGGGGGAAACCACGACCCTGTAATCACCGTTCATTGTTTCGATCGGTGTATTACTTTCCGCCGTGCTTACAATTGCGGTTCCAAGAATTGTGAATACAGAAGCTACGCCAAAAATGATCCAGGTGGCTAATGGACGTGGTTTTGGCGGTTCGCCTTCCTGTTTTTCGCCCGGGATCAATCGCCTCAGGTGGAAGGCAATATTACCCCCAAGCAGGATGAGCAAACCGGATGTAATGAAACCGGAAATACCGATCAGGACCCAAAGAAAAAAGCGTAGTTGATCGCTAACGTGCAGCATTTGGAAAGAACAACCCCCTTTCGTTCACCCGTTGTGCCAATTAGCAATGGTTCAAACGATAATTCTTTTTTGCGTTGGATAATGTGTGTGACAGCCTTTGGGAAGGCTCGCAAAGTTTATCTATCCGCAGATGCGGGACGATCTGCGGCAGTTAATGATTACTGGCTTATTATTCAATTGATTAAAGAACACCGGTGGTTTTCTGGTTTTTCTGCTGTTTTTCTTTGCGTTTTTCCTTGATTGTCATCTTGGGCTTTTTTCGCTGTTCTTTCTTGCCTTTATCGTTTTTCCCTACCCCGGCCATTGTCGTCTCTCCTGTGCGAATATGATGCGGAAAACGATGTTCTACAGGATATATTGTACATCGATTTCGGTGGATACATCCCTATGTATCAACCTCGGATTAAGAAGCAAGAGAATTGGTCCTGGTTGAAGAGACTGCCATACAACCCTTCGTGACTGCAGGTGTATTTTGTTATAATGATCAGTATGAAACGCCAGATATCGCTTGTTGTGACAAAAAGAAAAATCGGTATGCCTAAAACGGATGCACACTATTGGCGTGGTCGCTCCTATACGGATCGGTTGCAAGCATTGGAAGAAATCCGGCAAGAATATCATCAATGGAAGGGCGATGCTCAACCAGGACTTCAAAGAGTTTATCGAATTACTAAACGCAAATGATGCCCGCTACCTGGTTGTAGGCGGTTATGCGGTCGCATTATATGGCTATCCCAGATATACAAAAGATTTGGATATATGGGTTGAAATGACGCCTGCAAATGCGGAAAAATTGGTATCTGCACTGGATCAATTTGGTTTTGGCTCGCTAGGGATCACCCCGGGTGACTTTTTGGAAGAGGATCAAATCATACAATTGGGTTATCCGCCTGAGAGAATTGATTTGTTGACTTCGATGCCCGGTGTAGCTTTTGAGATATGCTTTGAATCTCGTAATCAAGTGGAAATCGGCGGAGTAACCGTAAACTTTATCAATTTGCAGGATCTGATCGCCAATAAACGCGCTTCTGGACGTGCTCAAGATATTGCCGATGTTGAGAATTTAATGGAAGAATAATCATTCACGGCCAAGTACGGCATAAATTCTTGTATAGTAAAGTTCCTATTTTTATTTGACCTACCAAAACGTGCTTTTCTTTGTTATCATCAGCGTATTCTGATGAACACGAACATTCCCTGCAAAGGACATCGTCCCATGAAGTGGCGCCACTTGCTGGTCTTACTGGTTTTCGTTCTCGCCGCCTGCAGCCAACCGGCTGCGCCCGCGGCTACCGCCACGCCGGAGGGCGGGCAGCCCACGGGTGAGGCCCCCCAGGCCACGTCGCTGCCCACACCAGTGGTCAAGCTCACCCGTGTGCCCGAGCCGGCCGCGGCGGCGGAGGCGTTCTTTACCGCCTGGACGCAAAACGATGCGGCCGCCATGTACGCGCTGCTTAGTGGCGCCAGCCGCGCGGCGGTCACCGCCGAAGATTTCACCGCGCTGTATAACAGCTTCGCGCAGAACATCACCCTGCAGGGCGTGGAAGTCGAGGCCTTCGAAGGCCAATACGACGCGCAGACCGCCAAAGTGCCGTTCAACGCCACCTACACCACGGCGCTGTTCGAGACGCTCCAGCGCCAGAATGAACTGGAGTTGGTGATGGAAGATGGCGGCTGGAAAGTCGCCTGGAATGATGGGCTGGTCTTCCCGGAAATGAAGGGCGGCAACCGCCTGGTGCTGGAGCTCACTGTGCCCGAGCGCGCCGAGATCCAGGACCGCAACGGCGAGACCATCGCCGGCAATATGGCCGCTGTTTCACTGGGGATCATCCCCGGTGAGTTGGGCGACAATGAAAACGCGGTGCTCGACAAGCTGTGGGATCTGACCGGCAAAGTGCCGCAGTCGATCTACGATTCTTATGAAAATGCAGCGCCGAGCTGGTATATCCCGGTCGGCGAGGTGTCGGAAGATTACCTGGGCAACGACGCCGGCTGGCTGGCCAACAGCGGCGTGGTGCAGTACACCTACGGCCCCACGCGCTTCTACCCGTGGGGCGGCGTCGCGCCGCACGTCAGCGGCTATGTGCAGTTCATCCCCAAGGAACAGCTCGAGAACTATCTGGTGCGCGGATACCGCCGTGATGAGAAGGTGGGCATGAGTGGACTGGAACGTTGGGGCCAGAACATTTTGGGTGGCACGCGCGGCGCGGACCTGTACGTTGCCAACAGCAGCGGCGAGAAGATCAGCCGGTTGGCGCAGGTGCAACAGCAGGATGGAAGGACCATTGTCACCACCATCGACATGAACCTGCAACTACAGGCGCAGGCGGCCATTCGCGATTTCCGCGGCGCGGTGGTGGTGCTGGAGCGCGACACCGGCCGCGTGCTGGCCATGGTTTCCTCTCCCGGCTTCGACCCGAACATGTTCGACGGCGAGAACTACAACGCCATCACCGGCGGCGGATTGAACCGCATCTTCTCCTCGCCAGCCACCCCGCTGGTCAACCGCGCCACCGGCGACCAGGGCAGCGGCTACCCGCTGGGTTCGGTGTTCAAGATTATCGACATGGCCGCCGCGCTGGAAAGCGGTCTGTTCGACCTGGAACAGACCTACGACTGCAAGTACGAATTCCGCGAGATTATCGGGCGCACCTATTATGACTGGACGCTGGCCAAAGAATTTCCCGAGAGCGGCGTGCTGACCCTGCAGCAGGGCATCATGCGCTCGTGCAACCCGTGGTTCTACCACATCGGCCTGCGCATGTACCAGGAAGGCCACGGTACCGATATCGCTGAAATGGCGCGCGGCTTCGGCCTGGGCAAGCCCACCGGGTTGGATGTTCTGCCGGAAGCGGCGGGCAACGTGCCAGAACCGTCCAGCGAAGTCGACGCGGTGGAACAGGCCATCGGCCAGGGCGAGCTGCAGGTGACGCCGCTGCAGGTGGCCACGTTTATGGCCGCGCTGGGCAATGGCGGCACGCTGTACAAGCCGCAGTTGATCGAGAAGTACGTCGCTACCGACGGCAGCGAAGAGCAGGTGTTTAAGCCGGTCGAAAATGGCGATCTGCCCATCTCACCCGAGACGCTGGAAGCCATTCAGGTGGCGCTGCGCTCGGTGACCTTCAACCGGCGCGGCACAGCCTACGACGAATTCGTCGGGTTTGGCATTCCGGTATTCGGCAAGACCGGCACGGCGCAATCGTGCGAAGGTTGCGACCCGCACGCCTGGTTCGCGGCCTACACCAATAACGGCAACCCCGATCGCCCGGATATCGCCGTGGCGGTGATCGCCGAGAATATCGGCGATGGCTCGGAGTACGCCGCGCCGATCACGCGCCGCGTGATGGAGGCTTACTTCTACGGGCGGGCGCAGAAGACCTACCCGTGGGAAGAGAAGATCAATGTGCGCCGCACCGAAACGCCCACCCCCATGCCCGGTGAGGAAACCCCTGAAGAGACCGAAACCCCGCAGCCCTAGAACGCACGGAACGCGCCCATCAACCGGCCTGGTTGGCGGGTATCTGGTAAACCGGTAGAGACGCAAGATCTTGCGTCTCTTTTTTTGTACCGTCCATTTAATCACCCAACGTTATAACTATACAAGTTAATATCGATCAAAAAACTATATAATTGTGCTGATCGTACGCGTATGGATCATGATGTTTCCACAGCAGCGTGTTGACCGACTGTTAACGTTTTACAACACATCTATCGAAATGGTGAGGATCAGGCAATGACGGATGACCAGCATTTTCGGGTGATTGTTATCGGTGGCGGGCCGGCGGGGGTGACGGCGGCCCTGCGATCCAGTGAACTGGGAGCAAAAGTGGCATTGGTAGAGCGGGGCACGCTCGGTGGAACCTGCACCAACGACGGCTGCGCGCCGACGCGCGTACTGGCCAAAGCCGCGCGCCTGGTACGCGACGTGGAACAGTTCGACTCATACGGCATCCACGCCGCCGAGCGGCCGCAGGTCGATTTTTCGCAGCTCATCGCCCGCACGCAGGGCATCATCTACCGGCTGCATGAAAAGAAGCAGCTTCGCAGCCACCTGGAGGAGGCCGGCGTGCGCGTCTTCCTCAATGCCGGCAGCGCGCACTTTGTCGACGAGCACACCATCGAGCTGGGCGACGGCACCCACCTGACCGCTGACCGCTTTATCATCGCCGCGGGCGGGCACGGGCGGCGCATTCCCTTCCCCGGCAGCGAGCTGGCGCTGACCCACGAGGATGTCTGGCGACTGAAGGCGCTGCCAAAATCGCTGGCGATTGTGGGCGGCGCGGCCACCGGCTGCCAGTTGGCGTCCATCTTTTCTGCCTTTGGCGTGGACGTGACCCTGTTTGAAGTTTCGCCTCGGATCCTGGCGCGCGAAGATCACCTGGTCGGGAAAGTGGTGCAGGATGCGTTCATCGCCAGTGGGATCCGGGTGGTCACCGGCATCAACGCGATCGAATCGATTGAACAGGCCGCGGACGGCCTGGTGTTCCATTACACCAAAGACGGGCAAAGCCACGCGCACCCCGCCGAGGCCATCATCCTGGCGGTAGGGTGGGTGGGCAACATCGAAGCCCTCAACCTGGACGCCGCCGGCGTGCGCTCCGAGCGCGGCTACATCGTGGTCGATGACTACCTGCGCAGCACCACCCCGCACATTTACGCCGCCGGAGACATCACCGGGCGCATGATGCTGGTGCAGAGTGGCAGCCACGAAGGCCGCGTTGCGGCGGAAAACGCGGTGCTGGGCGACGGCCTGCCCTACAAGCACCTGATCGTCCCACACGGTGGCTTCACCGACCCCGAATACGCCTGTGTGGGCCTGACTGAAGACCAGGCGCGCAAGCAGGAGCCGGATTGCGTGGTCACCGTAGTCAACTATGCCGACATGGACCGCGCCCTGATCGACGACCTGACCACCGGGTTCTGCAAGCTGATCGTCTCACAGGAGACGCACCGCATTCTGGGGGCGGCGGTAGTGGGTGAGCAGGCCGTCGAAGTGGCGCAGATGATCGCAACGGGCATGGCGGCGGATATGTGGGTGGAGCAACTGGCCGAGCTGGAACTGGCCTACCCGACCTACACCGCAATCGTTGGGCTGGCGGCACGCCGCGTGGTGCGCCAGTTGGGGGTCATGCCGCTTTCCGAACAGTGGCGCACGCTGGGCCTGGAACACGCGGCGGAATGGGAACGCAGCGATGGCGGATAATCCACATGCGAACACGAAGCCGGATGAACCGGACGAGCCGCTGACCGGGGCCTTGCGGCCCGGCCGGGTGCGCCTGACCCGCCGCGAATTTCTCCAGGCCATGGGAACCTTCGCGGCCGGGGCGGCGCTGGCCGCCTGCACCCCCGGGGCAACTGCCCCCAAAGTCACCCGCGGCGATAAGGCCCAACTGGTGTACCAGGACTGGCGCACCGATTGGTTCCCGCCCATGTCACAGGTGATGCTGGAAGAATTCCACGCGTCGCATCCCAACATCCGCGTCTTCTACACTCCCGATCCCGACAACCTGGAAGAGAAGATGCTGCTGGATATGGGCGCCGGCACCGCTCCGGATGTTCTGGCCGGCTGTTGCGACTTCTTCCCCATCTGGGGGCAGAAAGACTATCTGCTCGACCTGCAGCCGTACATTGATGCGGATATTGATGCTTCCACGGTCGCCGAGTGGGACCCGGCGCAGTACGAGGCGCTCTTGCTGCCCAGCGGCAAACGTTTTGGGCTGCCCAAGTATCATGGCGCGCTGGCGCTGTACTATAACAAAGATCTGTTCGACGAGTACAAAGTCGGCTATCCCGATGCGAGTTGGGATCATGAAGCATATCTTGACGCCATGCGCAGGCTGACCCACGACCGCGACGGCGACGGCGAAACCGATCTGTGGGGCAGCATGGTTGACATTGCCTGGGAACGCATCCAGATGCACGTCAATGGCTGGGGCGGGCATTTTGTCGACCCGCAAAACAAGACACGCAGCCTGATGGGCGCGGCCGAATCGCTGGAGGCGATGGAATGGATCCGCGCGCGTATGTGGGACGACAGGGTGATGGCAACCTTTCCCAACGTCGAGAACCAGGAGACGCGCACCGCCTTCTATAATGGCCGGCTGGCGATGGTCGAAGATGGCTCGTGGGCGCTCAAGGACATTCTCACCAACGCCAATTTCCGCGTGGGCGTAGCGCCGTTCCCCCAGGGTCCCCAGCGCCGGGTGACCCTGGCAACCACCGACGCGTTTGGCATCTACGCCGGCACGCGCTACCCCGAGGCGGCCTGGGAGTTAATGAAATTTCTGATCAGTAAAGACTACGGTCTGGCGATGGCGCGCGCCAACTATCTGCAACCCGCGCGGTCTTCGTTGGTGGATCAGTGGGTGGAAATCATCCGCGAGGATTTGCAGGAAAAAGCGCGAGAGGTGGATATCGGCATCTTCGCCGAAGGGCACATTCAGGGCTATTCCGTCACAACCGAGATCTTCCCCAACATGAGCGCCGCCTCCGAACTGGCGCGCGCTGCCTGGGAAAAGATCTACACGCTGGGGCAGGAAAAGACCGATTTGATGGTCGATGTTTCGCGCCAGATCGAAGCCGTGCAGCAACACGCCGGAGGATAAACCGCAGCCGTGCAGATCTCGCGTTTTGTGAACCGTTTCCGCCGCATGATCCTCACCTGGTTTTTCATCCTGGCGATCGCGCTGCTGGCGGGCGTGGCGGTTCTAACCTACCTTGCCTACCAGAGGGCGACCAATACCGCGGTGATCGACCACGATCGCGAGTATACCTACGTGGCCGCCGCCCGGCTGCGCGAAGAACTGGATAAGTTCTCCAGCAGCCTGATCTCGGTGGCGCGCATGGAAGCCTTCACCGAGGGCGATCCCGAGACGCAGCAGGAAGCGCTGGTACAGGCGCGGCTGCGGCTGGCCGTGTTTGACGGCGGCACGGTCGTGCTGGATAACCTGGGGCGGGTGGTGGCGACCGAACCACTGCGAAGCGAGCTGCATGGGCAGAACTGGTCCAACCGGCGCTACTTTGCCCAGTTGCTGGCCAATCACGCCACGGTATTCTCGGATATTTTGACCGATGGGCCAGATGGCGCGGACGTGGTGGCATTTGTGGTGCCCATTAACGGCTCGCGCGGTGAAATCCGTGGCGCGCTGGTGGGCATGTTCAAGCTCGGTTCTACCACCATCAGCCCGTTCTATGCCAGCATCGTGCGGCTGCGCATTGGCGAATCGGGCCGCGCCTTTTTGGTCGACAGCCGCGGCCGGGTGATTTATCATAGTGACATCGCGCGTACCGGTGAGGATTTCACCTCCGAATACGAGGTCAAGGAAGTGCTGGCGGGGCGCATCGGCGCGGTGCGCACGCTGAATGAAGCCGATGAAGACGTGGTGGCCGCCTTTGCCCCGGTGCCCGGCACCAGTTGGGGTCTGGTGACGCATGAGAACTGGCAGACGCTCACCGCGTCCACGCAGGCTTTTGGGCGTACGTTGCTGGTGCTGCTCGGTCTGGGGATGCTCTTGCCCGCGGTTGGGGTGGGTCAGATCGTGCGCCAGCGCCACCAGGAAACGTTGCAGCGTGAACGCATGGAGCAGGAATTGGCCGTGGCGCAGTACATTCAGAAGACCTTGCTGCCCAAGGAGGTTCCGGTCATAGCTGGGTGGGATGTGGCCGCGCACTGGCAGCCGGCGCGCGCCGTCAGCGGTGACTTTTACGATTTTATCGACTTTCCCGACGGCGGGCTGGCGGTGGTTATCGCCGATGCGACCGACAAGGGCATCCCAGCCGGTCTGGTGATGGCCAGCGCGCGCAGCATCCTGCGCGGGGTGTCCGAACGGCTGCGCGCTCCCGGGCAGATACTGGAGCGCGTGAACAATCTGCTGGCCAACGACATTCCGCGGAATATGTTTGTCACCTGTTTTTATGCCGAGCTTGACTCCTACACCGGCAAGTTGCACTACAGCAACGCCGGGCAAAACCTGCCCTACCGGGTGTGCAACGGTGATGTAAAGACGCTGGATGCCACCGGGATGCCCCTGGGGTTGATGCCCGGTATCCGCTACGATGATTTTCAGACCGTGATCCAGCCGGGAGAAGTGGTTGTGTTTTATAGTGATGGAATGATTGAAGCCCACGGCGCGCAGCGTGAAATGTTTGGCAGCCGCCGCCTGGAAGCCGTCCTCAGGGAAAATGTCTCCGCGGAAATGTGCGTGGAGGAGATTATCAGCATAATTTTGCGTGAGATGGATCAGTTTACCGGCCCAAAGTATGACCAGGAAGACGATGTGACCCTGGTTGTCATACGCCGGGCAGCCGAACAGGCCGTGGAACAACACGTTCCGGAGAGGAGAGAGTATCTTGCCTGACACATGGGAGCAACTGCTGTGTTTTGAAATACCCAGCCAGCCGGGTATGGAGCGTCTCGCGATGGATCGCGTGGCCGACGTGGCCAGAGATTTGGTGAGCGCCCCGGTGTTGGAGCGCATGAAGACCGCGGTGTCGGAAGGTACGCTCAACGCCATCGAACACGGCAACCACTTTCGTGAAGACCTGCTCGTCCAAATCGATGTGCTGTCATCGCCGCGGGCTGTGCGGGTAATGATTACCGATCGGGGCGGCCAGCAGGTGCTGCCGGAAGTACCGGTGCCAGATCTGGAGGCCAAACTGGCTGGGTTGGAGCCCACGCGCGGTTGGGGAATGTTCCTGATCCGCAATATGGTTGATGAGTTGCATACGACTGTCGACGGCCAACACCATACACTGGTATTGGATTTTTATAGGGAGAGCAGAGAATGAGCGT
>CALDSL010000270.1 GCA_937920255.1 uncultured Anaerolineaceae bacterium
GCCTTCCTGGTGCTGCGCGCGCAGAATTTGGGCATCAGCGTCATGGGGATTCTGGTGATGCTGGCGGTGTTCAATCTCGTCTATTCGCTCATTTCCACCCCCGCCGGCTCGCTGTCCGACCGCATCGGGCGCAAACGCCTGATCATCGGCGGCTGGCTGGTGTATGCCGCCATTTATCTGGGCTTTGCCCTGGCGCGCGCCGCGTGGCAGGTCTGGCTATTATACGTGGTCTACGGCCTGTACTACGGCATGGCCCACGGCACCGCCAACGCCATGGTCGCCGACCTGGTGCCGGATCACCTGCGCGGTACGGCCTACGGAACGTATAATGCTGTCATCGGGCTGCTGGCCTTTCCATCCTCGCTGATCGCCGGCATCCTGTGGGAAGGCGCGGGCGGCTGGCCCGGCTTCGGCCCTTCCGCCCCGTTCTTCTTCGGCGGCGCCCTCGCCCTAATCGCCGCCCTGCTCATGGCCTTCTGGATGCCGCGCGTGCGCTCCGAAAGCGTCGCCTGAAGCCGGCCACCAGAAGCGAGCCACCCGAGATAACGTCATTAGCCGGAATATCCACAAAAGCTGAACGCGAAGAACGCGAAGGGTAGCACAAAGTACGCGAAGAATTTCTAAAAATATCTCTCTTTCTTCGCGCGCTTCGCGTACTTCGCGGTTAAACAATGGAAAACCACGATCACCATAACAGCATCATGCAAATCCACCCCATCCCCTGCGGCCTGGGCATCGCCTTCCTGATCGAAACCCCACACGGCCTGTACCTGGTCGACTGCGGCTCGCCCGGCCAGGAAGCCGCGGTGTACACCAAAATGCGCGAACTGGGCCGCGCCGACCTCAAGCTGATCTGGATTACCCACGCCCATTACGACCATTACGGCAGCGCCGCCGCCCTGCGCCAGGCTACCGGCGCGCGCATCGGCGTGCATTCCGCCGACGCCGATACCCTCGCGGCCGGCAAGTCGCCGATCGGCACCGCGCGCGGCCGCGGGTTGGTCTACGTCGTCGCCCAGCCGGCCGCCATGCTGCTGCGCCCGCTGCCCCCCGCCCCACCCGACTTTACTCTGGAGAACGGCGAAACCATCGAGCGCTTCGGCCTGGACGCCGCCGTACTGCACACCCCCGGCCATACCCCGGGCCACTCCTGCCTGCTGCTGGAGGGCGGCACCGCCTTCGCCGCCGACCTGGTCTCCGGCGGCGCTTAGCCCGCGCTCCAGCGCCTGCTGGCCACGGATTGGAGCCAGCTTCCCGCCAGCCTGGCCCGCCTGCAGTCCGCCCACCCCGACTGGTTCTACACCGGCCATTCCCGCCGCCGCAAACCGGGAGCGTTGCTGCAACAAGTAAAGCCCCTCACCCGCCGTAGAAAATAATCAATTCGAACCGCGAAGGACGCCAAGACCGCGAAGATATTTTCTTCTCTTCGCGGTCTTGGCGTCCTTCGCGGTTCGAGTTTTTTGTTACGATTGGGTTCCGGTTGTATCGCGACGGCTACGGCTGTCTCAACTCTTTATGTACCACTTTTATGCACACTTTTGGCTGGCTTTATTGATCATATTTGATAAAATAAATTATGTTTGTATACATTATGAGGTATGTATGCAAGAAATAAGTGGGGAATTATTTCAATCGCCGGATGTTGAAGCGGCGCGGGCCTTTTTCCGTGACAAGCCGCGCGCCATGGTCGATAAGCGCATGAGCGTCCCCCAGGCGGTGGAAACCTTCATTAATCATGGAGACTATATTGCCGCAGGCGGGTTTGGCAGCGTGCGCATCCCCACCGCCGTGCTGCATGAGATCGTGCGCCGCCGCTACCGCAACCTGGGCTTTTGCGGGCACTCCAGCACCCACGATTTTCAGATTCTGGCCGACGGCGGCGTGCTCGACCGCTGCGACATCTCCTACATCGTCGGGCTGGAGATGCGCGGCCTTTCGCCCCACGGCCGGCGGCTGGTGGAGAGCGGCGCGCTGCGCACTACCGAATGGAGCAACGCCGGGCTGGGCTGGCGTTACAAGGCCGCTGCCATGGGCGTGCCCTTCCTGCCCGTGCGCGTCATGCTCGGCACCGACACCGAAGCCCATTCCGCCGCGCGCGAGATCACCTGCCCCTTCACCGGCCAAAAGCTGCTGGCCGTTCCCGCCCTCTTCCCCGATGTGGCCATCATCCACGTGCACCAGGCGGATATTTACGGCAACGCCCACATCGAGGGCATTCACATCGTCGACCGCGACCTGGCGCGCGCCGCCAAGCGCCTGATCATCACCACCGAGCGCATCATCGACACCGAGTCATTCCGCCGCCGGCCCGAGACCACCACCATCCCCTACTGGCTGGTGGATGCTGTCTGCCTGGTGCCCGGCGGCAGCTACCCGGCCGAAATGCCGTTCGAGTACACCTCCGACGAGCCGCACCTGGCCGCCTGGGTGGAAGCCGAACGCGACCCGGCCGCGCTGCGGGCATTTTTGGAGCGGCAGATCTATCAGACGGGCAGCTTCGAGGAATATCTGGCGCTCAACGGCGGCGAGACCCGCCTGGCCGAACTGCGAGCTGCCGAGCCGCTCAAACGACCCGACTGCAACCCTACGGAAGGCTGAATCATGCAAGAAACCGGGCGCTACACGCTGATGGAATTGATGATCTGCGCCGCCGCCCATCTGCTGGAAGATGGCAAAACCGCCCTCATCGGCACCGGCGCGCCCCTGGCGGCTGCCATGCTGGCGCAAAAAACCCACGCCCCCAACCTGATCGTCATGTTCGAGGCCGGGGCGATGGCTCCCATTCTGGAAAAGCTACCCATCTCGGTCGCCGGCTCCAGCACCCAGACCCGCGCCCTGGTGCACAGCACCATGGACGACATTATGGAAAGCTGCCAGCGCGGCATGGTCGATTATTCCTTCCTGGGCGGCGCGCAGATCGACCAGTACGGCAACCTCAACTCAACCATGATCGGGCAAGACTATGCGAAGCCCAAGGTGCGCCTCCCCGGCAGCGGCGGCGCCAACGACCTGGCCTCGCTGTGCTGGAAGATGGTCACCATCATCCCCCACACCCG
>CALDSL010000271.1 GCA_937920255.1 uncultured Anaerolineaceae bacterium
AGAAGACGAATATGAAACACCTGATCAGGCTTGTGCTGATTGCAGTACTGCTTAGTTCTGTTCTGGCAGCCTGCAAACCCGCTGAGGCGGAAACGATCAAGGTTGGTAATCTCGTCGCGCTCACGGGTGGCTCGGCCACCTGGGGGCAGTCCGAGAATAACGCCCTGCTGATGGCGGTTGACGAGATCAACAACGCTGGCGGTATCGACGGGAAGAAGATCGAGATCATCACCTACGACAGCCGGGCCGACAAGCTTGAGGCTGTCAATGTCGTCAAGAGAATGGTCGAGCAGGACAAAGTCGTGGCCATCATCGGCCCCGGACAGTCCGGTGTTGCCAATGCGGTACGCGAAGTGGTCAATTCCGCCAAGGTTCCGCTGCTGGCCACCACCGCCACCAACCCCACCGTCACCGTCCAGGATGATGGCTCGGTCGTTCCCTACACCTTCCGCGTGTGCTTCATCGACCCGTTCCAGGGCACGGTTGCGGCGCAGTTCGCGTTGAAAGACCTGAATGCCAAGACGGCAGCTACCCTGTATGACGTTGGCGATGAATACTCGCAGTTCCTGTCCAAGTACTTTGTGGAAGCCTTTGAAAAGGGCGGCGGCACCATCACCGCCAGCGAAGCCTTCCGCACCGGCGAGCTCGACTTCCGCGCTCAGCTTGGCAAGATCAAGGACACCAACCCCGAAGTGATCTTCATCCCCACCATGAACAAGGAAGCCGCGCTTTCAGCCAAACAGGCGCGCGATCTGGGTATTACCGCGGTCCTGATGGGCGGCGACGGCTGGGGCAGCCCCGATATCTTTGAGCTTTCCGGCAATGCAATTGACGGTGGTTACTTTGTCAATCTGGCCGCGCTCGAAGACCCCACCATCAAGGATTTCATTGTTGCTTACGAAGAGAAATACAACGCCGAGCCGGTTCTCCCCAACCCGCTGATGGCCTATGACGCCATGCTGTGGCTGGCGGATGCGCTCAAGCGCACCAACGGCGAGGGCGGCGAAGCCCTGGCCAAGGCGCTGGAGAACACCAAGGACCTCCAGGTGCTGACGGGCAAGTTCACCATGGATCCCGCCACCCACAACCCGCTCAATAAGCCGGCTGTGATCCAGCAGGCCAAAGACGGCAAATTCATCTACGTCAAGACGTTCGTCACCGAATAATCCACCGCAGCCGTACCTGCCCCCTCTCTGGTGATCGGGAGAGGGGGCAGGCTTTCCATACGCAGCGCGGGGCTTGAGGAGGTCACCTTGATCCTACAGACGATCATTACCGGGTTGTCCATCGGTGGTATCTACGCGCTCATGGCGGTGGGATACTCGCTGGTGTTTTCCGTATTAAATTTCTCCAACTTTGCCCACGGCGCGGTCATCACCCTCGGCGCTTATGTGGCCTGGGCGGTGATGACGCAGTTCTTCCAGGTACCTTTTTTCCCGGCACTGGTGATCTCCATGCTGGGGGCGGGCATTATCGCATTTCTTGTTGAGCGCATCGCTTACAGCACGCTGCGCCACCGCCGGGCGCCCTCGCTGTACCTGATGATCAGCGCGATGGGCGTGGCGATTGCCCTGCAAAATGTACTGTATGCCACCATCGGCGCCAACCTGTACGCGCTGCCGCCGGTTTTTACGCAGGACTCGATTCAGTTGGGTTCTGCCGTGATCAGCCGCATGGATATTTTTGCCTTTGTTTTTTCCATCATCGCAATTGCTCTGCTCACTCTGGTTTTGAACTATACCAAGGTCGGCACCGCCATCCGCGCCGCTTCGCATGACTCGGAGATGGTATCCGTGTTGGGCGTCAACCTGGATGTGCTGGTGGCGGTCCTGTTCCTGCTCGCCGGGAGTCTTGGCGGTATGGCTGGTGTTTTTATGGGGGTGAAATACATGGTCTATCCCTCGATGGGATGGATCACCAATAAAGCCTATATCGGCGCGGTGATCGGTGGACTGGGCTCGCTGCCTGGTGCGATCGTGGGCGGCATCCTGCTGGGGTTGCTGGAATCGATCGTCTCGGTCACCGTCATCGGTAATGTGCATCTTTCCACCTACCGCGACGTGTTCAGTTTTGGCATCCTGGCGCTGCTGCTGATCGTGCGTCCCACCGGCCTGTTCGGCCGCTACGTGGAAGAAAAACTGTAGGAGGCCAGGATGGAATACGCACAAGCAATCTTCACCAATTCCGCGATCTACATCATCGCTACGATGGGGCTGGCGATCTTCACCGGCTATACCGGTTTGTTCAGCCTGGGGCACGCGGCATTCATGGCCATTGGCGGTTATGCCGCCGCCATCCTGACCTATTTCCTCGGCTGGCCGCTGCTGCCCGCGCTGCTGATCAGCGTAATCGCCGCCGTTCTGGTATCCATCCTGATCGGCTATCCGACGCTGCGGGTCAAGCTGCGTTCGGATTACTTCGCCATCGCCACCCTGGGTTTTGGCGAGGCGGTCAAGGTTCTTTTCGAGAACTTCAGTTTGACCCAGGGCGCGCGCGGCCTGCCCGGGATCGAAAAACTGGCCGGTCCGATGAATACCGCCCTGCTGATGGTGTTGACCATCTGGTTGTGCCGCAACTTCCTGCGCAGCAATTACGGTCGCAAGATCATCGCCATTGGGCAGGACCCGGTGGCAGCCGAAATGATTGGAATCAAGCTGTTGCCAAACCAGATGCTTTCCCTGGCGATCAGCGCCGGGTTCGCCGGCCTCTCTGGCGGGCTGCTGGCGCATTACATCACCTTCATCCAGCCGGCGATTTTCAGCATGGACCTGTCCAGTCTGATCACTGCCGGGGTTGTGTGCGGCGGCATGGGCAGCCTCACCGGGCCTTTCGTGGCGGTGGCGCTGTTTATCGTCATTCCCGAATTGTTCCGCGGCCTGGCGCTGTGGCGGTTGGTGCTCTACGGCGTGCTGCTGGTTGTCATCATTAACTTCCGCCCCAAGGGCCTGTTCGGCCACGAAGAACTGAACCTGGATAACCTGCCCAAGCTGTTCTGGATCGCCGGTCTTACCGTCGGCCTGACAGTGGCAGCTTCCTTCTATAACGAATACGCCAGCTTCTGGGGCCGCTTGCCGGCCATCGCCGTGGCGGCTGCGCTGGCGCTGGCCACCACCTTTGGTGTCAGCTTGCTGGGGCGCGGCCTGAATTGGGTCTTCCGGCGCACCCTACCCGGCGTGGGAAGCTCGTTCCGGCGTACATACGACACGATTTACGAGCGCTTCAAGCCGCAATTGGTACCGGTCAAACGCCAGCAGCAACGGATGGAAATGGTCAGCAGACGCGCGGCGGTTACCGTCCACGGCCAGCCCGTTTTGAACGTCAAGAACCTGGGTAAACGCTTTGGCGGTGTGGTCGCGGTTGACGGTCTCGATTTCTGCGTTTACCCGGGTGAAATCCATGGCCTGATCGGCCCCAACGGTTCTGGCAAGACCACCGTTTTCAATCTGATTTCGGGCGTGTACCCGCTTTCCAGCGGTGAAATCCAGTTCAACGGGGATCTCATCTCCGGCAAGCCGCCGACGGCCATCGTGCTGGGCGGCATCTCGCGCACGTTCCAGAACATTCGCCTGTTTGGCAACATGACCGTTTTGGAGAACGTGCAAACCGCGCTGCACACCACCAGCGATTACAGCCTGACCGAAGCGTTTGTGCACTGGCCGTGGGGCGTAAAACCGACCGAGGAGCGGCTGTACCGGGAAGCCTTCACCCTGTTGGAAGAGGTCGGGCTGGCAGACCTGGCGAACCGGGTGGCCAATACGCTTCCGTACGGTTTGCAGCGCAAGCTGGAGATCGCGCGCGCCCTGGCGTTGAACCCGGGCCTGCTCCTGTTGGATGAACCCGCGGCAGGCATGAACCCCAAAGAGTCGCAGGATCTGGTCGATCTGATCCGCAAAGTGCATGAGACCCGCAAGCTGACCATCATTTTGATCGAGCATCACATGGATGTGGTCATGAGCATCTGCGACCGCCTGACCGTTTTGAACTTTGGCAGCAAGATTGCCGAGGGTACACCTGACGATATCCAAAATAACCCCATGGTGCTGGAAGCGTACCTGGGAGATAAGGTGGACTATGCTGCTGCGAGTTGACGGCTTAAACGTATTTTATGGCGAAGCGGTTCACGCCCTGCGCGACGTGGCATTTGAGGTACGTGAAGGCGAGATCGTTTCGATCATTGGGGCCAACGGGGCGGGCAAGTCGACGCTGATGTGGACCCTGATTGGCCTGTTGAAACCGAAATCGGGCAAGATCACCTTCATGGACAAACCCCACGTGCCCGCGCCGCACCGCATGGTGTCTGAGGGCATGGCGCTGGTGCCCGAACGCCGCCGCCTGTTCCCCAACCTGACCGTGCGCGAGAACCTGCTGCTGGGCACCTACCTGCGCAACGACCGGGCTGGCATCGCCCAGGATGAGGAATACGTTTTCACGCTGTTTCCGATCCTGAAAGAACGCCTCAAGCAGTACGCCGGCACGCTTTCCGGCGGGCAGCAGCAGATGGTGGCCATCGCGCGCGGGCTAATGTCGCGGCCCAAACTGCTGCTGCTGGACGAACCCTCGCTGGGGCTTTCTCCGGTGCTGACCAACCAGGTGTTTGAATCGGTGATGGAAATTGCCAGCAAGGGTACCACCATCCTGCTCGTGGAACAGAACGCCCTGAAATCATTAAAGATCGCCAACCGCGCCTACGTGCTGGAAGTGGGGCAGGTGGTGCGGGAAGGAACAGGCGAAGAACTGCTCAATGACCCGGCAGTTCAGGCAGCCTATCTGGGCGTAAAGCAGCACAAACTCGCCGAAGCAAATTAACCAACGGAAATGGAGTAGCATTGGACAGGAAAACCCAATCTCTGGCTCCGATCTCTTCTCCGGTTTCGATGGAGAAGTTTGCCTACAATGCCATTAAAGAGGCTATTCTGACCTTCCGTTTTCTCCCGGGGGAAAATCTGGTGGAGGCGACCCTGGCGATGCAGCTCAACACCAGCAAGACCCCCGTGCGCGACGCCCTGACACACCTGGTGCGCGAGGGTTTCATCGAAAAAGTGCCGTTCAAGGGCTATTACGTCACGCAGATCTCGCGCCAGGATATGATCGAGCTGTTTGAAATTCGCGCCGCGCTGGAAGGCCTGGTCACGCGCCACGTGGTCAACAAAATCACGCCCGAGATGCTGGCACGACTGCAAGCGCTGGTCGATGCGCACACTCGCGTCTCGGAAGAGAGCAACGACCAACTCGCCACGCGCACCAACCGCGAATTTCATGAGTTATTGATCGCCTGGGGTGGTTCGGAACGGATCGCGACAATCCTGACCAACCTGGACGAACACCTGCAGCGCTACCGCGTCTTGTCGTACGTTTCCGCCGGACGGTTGAAGAAATCGGCGCGGGAGCATGAAGAAATCATGCGCGCCATCAAAAACGGTGACGCCCACGGCGCGGAGCTGGCGACACGCAACCATCTATTGTCGGTGTCTTCCGACCTGGCGCAACAGGATTTCGACCTGCTGATCCGAAAAATCGGCGAGCCACAATCTGTGGAAAGGTAATGTTATGTGTCCTGACCCGTATGTGAACAATTTATTGAACCAGGAATTGCCCTTATCTGAAAAGACGGATGTCGTCGGGAGGATCAACTGTACCCTGCGCGCGCGAGCCGAAGAACGCGGGCTGGATTTGGCCCCGTTCCCATCCCGCGCTATCTGCACGGGCGAGATCCACGAACTGATCCTGACCCTGGAGGAAGCCGCGCCCGCCAAACGCGTGAACCGCATCGCTTACCTTGGATTCTTTGAGATCACCGAAGGCGGTATCCTGTGGGCCGGCGACGAGGTGTATTTGGATGGAATCATGATCGGACGGTTGGCTGGGTACGATCTGACCCATTATCCCAACCATTTCAATATCATTGTGCGCGTCAGCGAGCCGCTGCTCACCGGGCAGGAGATGAATGTCCACCCTGGCGCGGAAGTGCGTTTTGTATTTTCCGGCAAGACGCTATAGACAAAGGAGAGAATTGTGGAAGACAAGATCAAAGTTGCCGTGATGGGCTGCGGCCATATTGGCACGTACGCGTGCAAGGCGGTCGAACTGACCAGGGATATGGAACTGGTCGGCATTGTTGAGAACGGCTGCGATCTGGAGCGCATCCGCTGCGCATTTCAGGGTATCCCGGTGGTCCAGCATTTTGAAATGCTGCCCGAAAAACCGGACGTGATGGTGCTGGGCGTACCCTCGCGCACAGTGGCCGAGGTGGCCCCGCTGCTGCTGGCTGAGGAAATCCACACCGTGGATGCGTTTGATATGCACGGCGACCCGTTCATCAAACTACGCGCTGACCTGGGGCCGATCGCCAAACAGCACGGCGTGGTGGCGCTGATGGGCGCGGGGGTCGACCCCGGCGTTTCCACCATCGTGCGCACCATCTTTGAGATGTGGGCGCCCACCGGATTGACCTATGTCACCTACGGGCCGGGGATGAGCATGGGCCACACCGTGGCTGCCAAATCCTACCCTGGTGTGCAGGATGCGCTCTCCGTAACCCGCCCGGGAGACCCCGGCTGCCACAAGCGCGATCTGTACCTGGTGATCCAGCCGGGTTACAGCTTTGACGAAGTCAAGAGCCGCGTGCTGGCGGATTCGTACTTCTGCCACGATGATGTGCGCGTGTTCCAGGTGGAAGACGTGGAACCGCTGGTCGATATGGGCCATGCCATTCACGTCTCGCGCAAGGGTGGCGCCAGTGGCATCGACAACCAGTTGCTGGATTTCACCACCACCTTCCACAACCCGGCCTCCACCGCCCAGGTGATGGTCTCCTGTGCCCGCGCGGTCACCCGGCTGGCCCCCGGCGCGTACACGATGATCGAAGTGCCGCCCATCGCCTACCTGGCCGGCGGGGATGCGATGTTGAAGAAGTTGTTCTAAGAAAAAGTAACAGGGCGGGCAAAAAGCCCGCCCTGTGTTTTGTGGTTGTTATACCTGCATCGGCAGCGAATGTTTCCGTACGCTTCGACGGGGCTCAGCGTACTGCGCCGCAGTACGCTGAGCCCCGTCGAAGCGTACGGGTAATCGCAAATCAATTCTGCTTAAAAAGTAGCTTACCCGTTCCAGTCCGCCGGATACGTGACGTAGGCGAAGCGCACGCTGCTGGGCGTGCCAAACGTGATCTGCGATCCCTTGGGAATAAACACCATATCCCCCGGGCCGGCGCGCACGCTCTCGCCGGCGCGCGTAATCACCAGCTCGCCTTCCAGCACCACGTCGATCTCGTCATAATCCAGCGTCCAGGGGAACTCGCCGCGCTGCAGGGTCATATACCCGGCAGCCATCGGGGCGCCATCCGCCGAGGTGATCACATCTTTCAGGTGCACATCCGTACCGGGCGTGGCCAGCCCTTGCGCGAACGGCTCCAGAGTCATCTGGAGGCCGCGCACGGCCCGCAGCGGAGGCAGGCGGCCGCCCGCCGGGCCGGGGACGCCGCCGCCGGAAGCCGCCTCGCGCACCAGTTTGATGCCCAACTCCGTGGCGAGGTCAACGGCTTCCGGCGTGACAATATCCACCGGTCCGAGCAGCAGCACGCCGGAGGCATGCGTTTGGTATACGTGCCGGATATCAGCCGCAGTAAAAATCTGGCGAGACATACCCTATCCGCCAACTGCCCGCCCGCGGGTGGGCAATCATCTGGTTCGAGAAGGCGGTTTACTGGCCGCGGCCGCCGAAGCTGCCCTTGGTGCTCTGCGGCAGGATCATTTCCACGTCGCTGTGCGGGCGCGGGATCACGTGCACCGACACCAGCTCGCCCACGCGCTTGGCCGCGGCTGCGCCGGCGTCCGTCGCGGCTTTGACCGCGCCGACGTCACCGCGTACCATCACTGTCACCAGGCCACCGCCCACGTACTCGCTACCGATCAGGGTGACGTTGGCTGCCTTGACCATCGCGTCCGCGGCTTCGATTGCGCCCACCAGACCCTTGGTCTCCACCATTCCTAAAGCGATCATACCCACATCAATTGCCATTGCGTTTCTCCTTTACTGAATGAACCTGTGATGCCGAACAAAACTGCCGGTGAAGATCATTTCCTATCCAGCTCCGCGAGCACCCGCCGCACAATCTCATCGATCCGGGCATTGTCCAACCCGCTGGGTGTGCTGTCCGCGCGGCCGTTGGGGCTGCTCGCCGCGGGCATTGCGCCGCCCGCGCCGGGATGCAGCGCCGCTTCGGGCGGCGGGGTGAGTTCGTAGGCCAGCCGTTTAATATTATACATGTGGTGCACCGAGATGTTATCCCCGGTGATGGCCCC
>CALDSL010000272.1 GCA_937920255.1 uncultured Anaerolineaceae bacterium
GAGCGGCGATTCGCCCAGCAGCGCCGCGCTAACGGCTCCATCGGGGATCAGGTACAGCGCCAGGAGCGGCTCGCCGGCGGGGGTCTGCAACAGCAACGGTTTCGTACCACTGGCGCGCAAGCCCATCGCCGCAGCCAGCCGCTCCAGTAGCGCGCCGGTGCCGGCCATCCATTGGGCGTGCGCCGTGGCAGTCTCGCTGTCACGCAACCGCCACATGCCAGCCCCGGCGGGGTCAGGTTCGGCCAGAGCTTCCACCACGGCGCGCAGCAGCCCCATCGCGGGCGTCTGAATACCGCGAAACACGCGGTTGGCGGCCATTTCCAGCGCGGGCCACTGCTGCCGGTCATTGAGGGTGAGCTGGTCACGCAGGTAACTTTCCAGGCGCTCGGGCAGCGGCAGGTTTGGTTGCTCCGGGCGTACCAGCCAGTACTGGCCGCTTTCCTCGCTCGCACCGCCACCCAAGTGCTGCAAGAACTTGTGGTCGGCAAACGTCTTGCTGGCCGCCGCGCTGATGCCGTCCAGAATCTGCGTGTTGAATTGCCCGCCCGGCTGCGGCATGCCGCCTTCGCTGGCCATGTGCTTCAGGCCGGCCGCGTACAGCGTGAGATGCGGCGCGGGCTCGCCGGTTTCCAGCAGGTGCGCGCGCATGCCCTGCCGCAGCAGCGTTTCGGGCGTCGTGATGGTTTTGCGCGGTTTTTCTCGCGCGGTGCGCCAGTGGACCTGCGCCGGGTCATTCTCGCCGCGCAGAGCCACGCCGTCCAGCGCCAACCCGGCCGCGTGCGAGGCCACCAGCGCGGCGCTTAGAAACCCCGGCGCCGGTTCCGGCAAATGCGCGAACAGCCGCAGCCCGGGGGCAAAATGCTGGTTGAGCGCGCTGAAGGTGCTGTACAGCGCGGCGCTGTGCCAGTGCCAGTCATAGCGCCGGCGTTCGAAGGCCACTTTGAGCGGCTGGGCGGCTTCGCGGCCCCACAACCAGCCCGCCCAGGTGGCCGAAAAGGTCCAGAAGGCGCTGTTGGGGCGTGGCAGCACTGCCGCGGCCGCCGCAGGGATGATCCCTTCCGGCAGCGGCAGCAGGCTGCGCAGCCGCCCCGAGTACAGGCAGATGCCGCCGCTTTCCGGGGGCAGTTCCGGCCAGTGCGTCACCGGCACGGGCGGACCGGGCGCGCACCAATCCGCGATGGCGGAATCGATGCCCAGCCACAGGTTATTCTCGCGAAACTGCTGCGGAACAGTCATCTGGCGCGGGCGGCTGCGCGCGAACGGGTAGCTCCACAGCGCGCTGCCCTGATCCAGCAGGCTGAGCAGCAGCGCGGTGAGCAGCCGCTTGCGCTGCGGGCTGGCCGGCAGCCCGGTGAGGCGGTTAATCAGCGTGGTCAGCACGTACAGCGCGCGGGGGAGGTAGGCATTGACCGCTTCTTCGGCGATGGCCGGGTCGCCGTCATCGCCCAAAAAGATGCGTCCCAGCGCGCGCGAGCGGTGGAGCTGGTCGCTGCCGCCGCCCAACCCGGCCAGGATGGCCTGATCAGCGGGCTCGAGCGGGTATTCTCCCTCAGCCTGGCAGGCCGGACAGCGGATCAGCCGCAGCGCCGGCTCGCTCTCGCCTTTGCGCCACACGTACCCCGCCGCCTGGATCGCTTTGCCACAACCCGGGCAGGTGGTGGCATACAATGACTGCAGGTGCGTCTCCAGGCGTTCCGCGCCACGCCGCGTGCTGAACAGTTCGGCCAGGGCGGCGTTAAATTCGGCGGGCTGTGGCGCGCTCGCCAGGGTTTCGATGGCGAAGGTCAGGATGGGGTTGTTGCTGGCCACCAGCACGCGCCGCCCGGTGCGCGCGATTTCCAGCGGCAGCGCCGGGGTGGATCCCAGCGGATCGAGCAGCAAGGCCGCGGCGGGCACAGTATTTTCCAGCCAGGCGCGGACGGCGCCGCCCGGGAGCGGGGGCAGGAAACGCGAAAGCGGCAGATCCCTGTCCACTAGACCAGGAATGTAGACGGCCCGTGTCTTTTCCACGTGCAGACCCTATGCTGCGGTATTTGTAAAACACCCTTTACATTTTGCGGCTTTGCGGTAGAATATGTAAAGTTGATTTTACATCTGGCGGCTGGTTGAGCTTAAGCTTAGTATAATCATCTCGTCTACTCATCATAGCAGAAATGGAAGGTTTATGGAACACAATGCATATCTGGAAGCAGCGCGTGCGGGAAAGAACGGGTTTCTGCGCTATCTGCTGGTAACGATCCTGGTGGTAGCAGCCATGCTGTTCGTTTCCACCATCCTGCTGGTGGCCGCCTTTCTGATCGAGAGCACGCAGCGGTTGGAGGATTTGAGCCTGAACAGCACGCTGATTGTTTCCATGTTGCCGTTCCTGTTCGCGGCTCTGGTCTTGCTGGGCGGGGTAATGCTGCTGCACCGGCGCAGCCTGCGCAGCCTTACCCATCCTGCCGGCCCATTCCGCTGGTCTTCGGTGTTTGTGTCCGCCGGGGCGTGGCTGTTGCTGGCTGCCATATCCGATGTGATCGTATCCCTGGTTGACCCCGGGCGCTACAGTTGGAATTTTGATCCGGCGCAGTTTTTCCCGTTTCTGGTGCTGGCGCTGGTGCTGGTACCCATTCAGACCACAGCCGAAGAACTATTCTTTCGCGGTTACCTCACCCAGGGGGTGGGGCTGCTGACACGCGGCAGCACCGCGCTGGCCCTGATCATCCCCTCCTTTCTATTCGGAATGCTGCACTTCTGGAACCCCGAAGTGGAGCAGTACGGCGCGATCTGGTTGATGCCGCAGTACATCGGCATGGGGCTGCTGCTGGGCTATATCACCCTGCGCAGCAAAGGCATGGAACTGGCCATTGGCCTGCATGCCGCCAACAACTTGTACAGCGCCCTGTTGGTCACCTTTCGTGAATCTGCCATACCGTCGCCTGCGTTGTTTACCATGAACATCTACGACCCCAAACTAAGCCTGTTGATGCTTGCCATCTTTATCCCGCTCTACCTGTTGCTCATTTCGGCCTGGAAGGGCGGGAAGTTGTGGCGGCTGGTGAGCGTGGTCGCCGCGCTTTCGCTGTTCCTGAGCGCATGCGTGCCCACACCCACTCCCCAATCCGAGCTCGGCATTCCGCTGGAAGACTGCCGTCTCGCGGCGCCGGGCGTGCCGCTACGGGTCAGCGCGCGCTGCGGCACGGTTGAGGTGTTTGAAAACCGCGAAGCCACCAGCGGTCGTAAGATCGCCCTCAAAGTGGCGGTCCTGCCTGCCACCAGCCAGAGCCGCGCCGAGGATCCGCTGTTCCTGCTGGCCGGCGGACCCGGCCAGGCATCCACCGAGGCATTTGTGCCACTGCTCAGTTCGCTCGACCGCGTGCGCTTTAACCGCGACATCGTCATGGTCGATCAGCGCGGCACCGGCTCTTCGCACCCGCTGGAATGCCCCGAGGTGGAAGGCGATACGCTGGATAGTGACGTTCCACAGGAGGAACTGGTGGAGCAGTTGCGCGCCTGCCTGGATGGCCTGGACGCCGATCCCAGCCTGTACACCACCGACATCGCCATGCAGGACTTGGATGAGGTGCGCGCCGCGCTGGGCTACGAGCAGATTAACCTGCTGGGCGTATCCTATGGCACGCGCGCCGCGCTGATGTACCTGCAGCTCTACCCCGAGCGCGTGCGCAGCCTGGTGCTCGATTCGGTTGTGCCACTGGGCTGGAACCTGGGCGAGTGGGGGGCGCGCGATGCGCAGCAGGCGTTTGAAGTCAACATGCAGCGCTGCCAGGCGGATGAAGCCTGTCGCGCGGCCTTCCCGGACACCGGCGCTGCCTTCGATGCGCTGCTAGACCAGCTCGAAGCGCAGCCGGTGGAAGTGACCCTGCCCGACCCGACCACCGGCGAGGAAACCACGGTGGAACTGACGCGCGCCGCCGCTGCCCTGACCGTGCGCCTGATGATGTACTCCACCGAGTACACCGCGCTGCTGCCGCTGATCGTCGACCAGGCCGGCAAGGGTGACTGGATACCGCTGGCATCGCAGTACGTGATCAACTCGCGTTCGCTGGATGAAAGCATGTCAGATGGCATGTACATGTCGGTGCTGTGCAGTGAAGATGTACCCTTCTATACTGTAGAGGCCGGTGGAGGCAGCGATTACTTCTCCTTCGATATTGCCTCGATCCAGGAGCAGTGCGAAATCTGGCCGCACCGCCCGCAGCCCGAGGCGCTGCGCGGACCGGTGCAGTCAGACGTGCCCACCCTGCTGCTGGCCGGCAGCGCCGACCCGGTCACCCCGCCGGCTTACGCCGAGCAGGTGGCGCAGGACCTGCCCAACAGTCGCGTGGTGGTGCTGGAGGGCATGGGCCACAACGTGATGTACCGCGGCTGCCTGCCCAAGCTGATCAACGATTTTCTGGTGAACGGCAGCGTCGAGGGTCTGGATTTGAGTTGCGCCGCAACTGTGCAGCCCGACCCGTTCTTCCTGAATTTTTCCGGCCCGCAGCCCTAAACCGCGCCGGATCGCAAAGGAATGCCATCATGATTGAAGTCAAGAACTTGCGAAAGACCTTTGGCAAGGTGGTCGCGGTGGACGATGTTTC
>CALDSL010000273.1 GCA_937920255.1 uncultured Anaerolineaceae bacterium
GAGATATATCAGTGTGACTGGAGTTCAGACGTGTGCTCTTCCGATCTCTGCCGCCCACCTGCTGAAAACGCGTGGCAAAGGTGGCGCGGTCGCCCGGGTTGGCCGCGCCCTCGCCCTTCGGCCCCAGATCGATGCGCAGGCTCTCCAGCGGCAGGCTGCGGCGCAGGTCGTCGCGGTTGATCAGGTGGATCGGCGGCGCGCCGATCACGCCGGGCACGCGGTCTTTGCCCACCAGCACGGGCTTGCCGGGCAACTGGCGCACGTCGATCCCGCCGACCAGCTCGAAGCGGAACAGCCCGCCGTCTTCATCGTCCACCAGCATGAAACCCACTTCGTCCATGTGCGCGGCGATCATCACCCGCACGGGGTTCTCGCTCTTCGCCTTGCGCACCGCCAGCACATTCCCCAAGGCGTCCACGCGCACGTCGTCGGCAACCTCGCGGATGCTTTCCAGCACGATGGCGCGCACTTCGGCCTCGTCGCCGGATACCGCCACGGCGTTGGTCAGGCGTTCCAGCAGGGCAATTTGTTCCGCGCCGATTTGCGGCGCCTGGGTTTGGTTTGTTTGCGTCATTGGTTAATCCCAGCCTAGCGTATCGAGGGTGTCCGGCTCCAGCCGGGAAACAAACGCCGCCAGCAACTGCCCCACGCGGCGAATATCTTTCACCTGCACCATCTCCACCGGCGTGTGCATGTAGCGCAGCGGAATGCTGATGACCATGCTGGGAGCGCCCTCGGCGTTGACCTGCATGGCGTAAGCGTCGGTGCCGGAATGGCCCGGCATCACGTCCATGCGCGTGGGAATATCCAGGCTCTCGGCTAGCTCTTTAAAGGTACGGTACAGCGCCGGATGAATATTGGGCCCCCAGCCGAGCGGCACGCCCTTGCCAAACGGGTGCGCGCGATAATCCGACGCGCCCGGGCCTTTGGCGAAGGTCACATCCAGCGCCACGGCAATATCCGGCCGCACGTCGAAGGCCGAAGTGTACGCGCCGATCAGCCCCACCTCTTCCTGCACGGTGGCCACGGCCACCACGTCCCAGGTGTGGCGCATGGTTTTCAGCGCGTGCAGCGCGTAGGTCAGCGCGGACACCGAGGCGCGGTTATCCAGGGTGTGCCCGGCGATCATCTCGCCCGCCAGTTCCAGCGGCGGCTGGGCAAACGACACCGGGTCGCCGGGGCGCACCAGGGCGGTCACTTCCTCCGCCAGCAGGCCGGTATCAACCAGCAGGTACTTCATCTCCACCGGCTTGCCGCGCGCATCGGGTGGCAGCAGGCGGTCGGGCGGCTGCACCACCACGGCGGGCAGGTCGCGCCGGCCGTGCACCGTCACCAGCTGGCCGGGCAGAATGCGGTAATCCACCCCGCCGACGCTGGTGATATGCAACAGGCCTTCACGTACTTCGGTCACCATCATCCCGATTGCGTCCATGTGCGCCGCGATCATCACCCGCGGGCGGCGCGCGTCTGGCTCGCCTTCGCCGCGCGCCAGGCCGTGCAGGCTGCCCATGCGCGAAATGACAAGCTCGTCCACCAGCGGCCGCCAGGCGTCCGCGATGACCTCGCGCGCGGGCCCCTCCTGCCGGGAAAGCCCGGGAAGGGAAATCAGTTGTTTGAGGAACGGGGCAATGTCAAACATGAAGCAGCAGTGTCCTTTACATTGCAGTACCAGCCGCTACGGCGCGGTGGTTGAAGTGGGTGTTTCTGTATCGGGGAACGGCATTGGGATGGCCGTACCCGTATCCGTCGGCGTGGGCGTGTTGGTCGGGGTGCGCGTGGGCGGCACGAATTGGGTGTAGGTCGGGCTGGGCGTCCAGGTGATGGTTTCGGTGGGCTGCGGGGTGACGGTGGGGAAGATCACCGCCGTGCTGGACGGGCCGCGCGTAGCGGTGGCCGGAATGACGCGGGTCGGCTGCGCGCCGGGAGTAGGTGTGCCAATACGACCCGCCTCCCTACCGATGTTGAGCACCAAATACCCGAAACAGTAGCAGGGGATGGTTGCTAGGATGATCATGATGAGCGTGGAACGCGAGCGCGAGCGCCGGCCAGCGATTCGGGTCATGCCTTGTCCTCTCCTCGACGTTTTCCATGATAACACTACCCCCCCGGGCTGGCAAGTGAAACACCCGCAGGGCTATAGCCACACCTGCATCTCTTCCAGGGTCACGCCCGCCCAGTCGTGGATGGCGGCGCGGTAGCTTTCGGCGTCGCGCACGTGCGCAAAGACGTCCACAATCGTCATGCTCCAGGCAACGCGCGGTAGGGGCGGGTCGTCCGGCGTGCGGGTGACCTTCCACGTGCGGCCACTTTCCCCCGGTTTTTCCGGGCGGCGCGCTTCCACCCGCGCGAGTTCGCGCAGCCCTTCATTGCTCAGGCCTTCCTCCAGCACCGCGCGCAGCTGGCGCGCGATCCAGCGCAGGCCTTCGTCGCTGTAGCGCCGGTGCTGCACCATGTAACACGCCACGGTCAGCGCGTGGACTTCGCCGTAGCCCGGGTCGGTAAAATCATGCACCAGAAAATCGCCAAAGATCTCCTCGCAGGTGACGCCGTCCCAGCGCGCGCCGCAGTCCGGGCAGGTAGCCGCGTCCATCTCAGGGCGTCCAGGTCACGCGCCAGTCGTACACCGTTCCGCCGGTGTCGGTCAGGCGCACAACTTCACCGCTGTCCAGCGAGACCACAAACAACTCGCCATAATCCGCGCCGATGCTGCCGGCCTGGTTGGAGACAAACGCCAGCCAGCGCCCGTCCGGCGACCAGGCCGGCCCGCGCGACCAGGCCCCACCGGGCGTGCTCGTCAGGCGGCGCGCGCCCTGCCCGTCGCGGCTCATCACCCAAATTTCGCTCTGCTGGCTGTCGCGGTTGGACTGGAAGGCGATCTGCTGGCCGTCCGGCGACCAGACCGGCGCAAAGTTCTCCATCTCGCCTTCATCCACCAGGGTGGTGTTCTCGCCGCTGTCGACGTTATAGATATCAATAGTCGTACCGCCCGCCCCGTTGACGCGCGAATAGACGACCTCATTGGAAACCGGCGACCAGTCGGGCGTATGCCCGCGGGCGTCCAGCCGGCGCAGCCCGCCGCCGTCGGCGTCGTACATGCGGAAGCGGCCTTCTTCGCTGCTCACGCACAGCAGGCGGATGCTGTCGTTGGTCCAGGTGGGCGAATGGCATTCACCCACGGTGAAGGCCGAGTCGGGGTTATCCGCGTCCATCACGCGCATATCGTATGGAAACACATAAAACGCGATCTTCCGTCCGTTGGGCGACCATTTGGAACCAAACACGTGCTGGCCAGGGGCTTCGTACAGCTGGCGCGGCTGCCAGGCGCTGCTGTTGTCCATCATATACAGCGTGGCCAGCCCGGCGCGCTGGCGCGGAAAGGCCATCCGGCCCTGCTGCCACTCGCCCGCGGCCTGCACCGGCTGCTCGGTGGCGGTGGCGTCTGGCGTGGGGGTGTTGGTCTGGTCGGGGAACAGGTCCAGGGTGGGCTGCGGGCCGATGCCTTCCAACCATGCGCCCAGGCGCGGCAGCCCGTAAGCCAGCGCCGAACCGACCACCGCCAGCGCCAGCACGAAACCCACCAGCAGCCCCACCCAGCCGCCCGCGCGCCGCCGGCGCTGTACCACGCGCGCCGGGCGGGTATCAGTCTGGCGCGGATCGGGCGCGGGCGGCGCTCCCCGCGCCACCAGCGATCCATCCGCCAAACCTTCCAGCGCGGCGGCAAACTCGCCCATGCTGACGAAACGATCCTGCGGGCTTTTGGCCAGCGCGCGACCCAGCACCTGCTCTACGGCGGGCGGCAGGTTCGGCGCCCACTGGCGCGGCGAAGGCAGGGGCTCGTAGATCTGGCGGTGCATGGTGGCCATCTGCGTTTCGGCGCTGAACGGCTTGACCCCGGTCAGCATCTCGAACAGCACCAGCCCAAGCGAATAGATATCGGTGCGATAGTCCACCGGCGCGCCCATGCACTGCTCCGGCGACATGTAATCCGGCGTGCCCAGGCGGATGCCCGCGCCGGTCAATTCCTGCGTGGCGTCGCTTTCCAGCGTTTTGGCGATGCCAAAATCGGACAGCAGCGGCTCACCGCGCTCGCCGATGAGGATGTTGCTGGGTTTCACGTCGCGGTGGACGATGCCGTGCGAATGCGCCAGTTCCAGGGCGCGCGCCACGGGAGCCAGGAAGCGCGCGGCTTCGCGGTACGGCGTGGGGCGGGGCGAGGCGGCCAGGCGATCTTTGAGCGTCCCCGAGGGAATCAGCTCCATCACCATAAACGGCCAGCCGTTCTCTTCACCGTAATCCAAAACGCGCACAATCGCCGGGTGCGAAAGCCGCGCCAGCGCGCGGGCTTCCAGTTCAAACCGGCGCAGCAGTGCGGGCTGCGGTTCTGCCGCCGGGCGCATTACCTTTAATGCGACATACCGGCCCAGGCGGGTGTCGTACGCCTTGTACACGGTGGCCATCCCGCCTTCACCCAGCGCCTCGAAAATCTGGTAGCGACCCAGGTTGCGGCCGGTCAGGTTCGTCATCGTAGCGTAATATTAGCCTGTCGCGCGTGTTGGGTCAAGCCGGTTTGCGTGGGGAAGATTTGCGCCACAGGCCGGCGATGATGCGATAGGGGTAGTGCAGCGGCAGCAGCCAGCGGTGCCTGATGTGATAGCGTTCGATCATGTACTCGGCGGGCGGGAACAGCTTGGCGAGTATATACTTTACGCGCGACAGCCAGCCGCGGCGTTGGAACATAAACGCCAGGTTGCGTACCGCCGAGGGCGCGCGGCCTTCCACGAACGCGTAGTAGGTGATCCATTCGCCCAGGCTGGGCCGCATGCGGCTCAGCGCCCGGGTCACTTCCACGGGCACCGGCGCGCCCAGCACCGCCGCGGCGCGACCCAACGCGGCGCGCATGGAGAGCACCAGGCCCCAATCACGGGTGCAGGCCAGCACGCGCTGCCAGTCGATTTCCTCCGCGGGCGCTGTCACCGTCAGGGCAATATCGTACAGCCACAGCAGCTCCTGCTCATCGTGCCGGAACCAGTGCGCCCCCAGAAACACCAGGCCGGTTTCCAATCCAAGCTGCCGCGCGCCCTCCCCCCGCTCCGGCAGGGGCCGCGCGCTGTCCCACAGGTCAGACGGGCGAATATTGCGTTTGTAATACCACGACTTGAGCAGCCCCCAGTGCAGATCCAGCAGGGTCATCATGCGCGGGTTTTGCAGCGCCATCTCAGTGCGGTGATCTTCCTCCGCGCCCAAAAACGGCTCGGTATCGGCGGTGGGGGTCCAGCCGATTCCCTGCAAAGCATCCAGCGCGGCGGGCACATCGGCGGCATGGATCAGAATGTCCATATCCGTCACCGGGCGCAGGCCGGGGTTGCGGTACAGGCTTTCCATCAGCGCCATGCCCTTGAGGACGATCACCTCCACCCCGGCGGCGTGCAGCGCGCGAAGAATCTCGGCCAGCGCGCGGCCCAAAAGCAGGTTGTAGCGCGTCACTTCGTAATAGGCGCCTTTGAGTTGATCCATCACTGCCGGGGGGCAAACGTCGCGGTCTTTCAGCGCCAGATACACCAGTGGGCTGACGCGCTCGCTGTGCGCCAGGATCACCAGGTGCTGCCAGGCCGCAGTATCGTCCCGCGCGGGGAGCAGAGCCAGGTTCACCGGGCGCGTGTGCAGCCGCGCGGTGAGGATTTCGGCCAGCGCGCCGGTCAAGGCCGCACTCATGCGGCCACCTCATCCTGATAATACTGCGCCTGAGCGCGGTACATGCGGGCATAAAGGCCGTTCCGCGCCAGCAGTTCGGCGTGCGTGCCACATTCGGCCACCTGCCCACCCTCCAGCACGTAGATGCGGTCGGCCATCTGCACCGTCGAGAAGCGGTGGCTGATTAATATGGCGCTGCGCCCGGCCACCAACACGCGAAAATGCCGGAACAGATCGGCTTCGGCCAGCGGGTCGAGCGAGCTGGTGGGCTCGTCCAGTACCACGATGCTGGCATCACGGTAGAACGCGCGCGCCAACGCCAGCTTCTGCCATTCGCCGATGCTCAACTCGGTGCCCTGGTCAAACATTTTCCCCAACCGGGTATCGTACCCCTCGGGCAGCCGGCCAACGGGCTCTTCCACGCCGGAAAGATGCGCCGCGCGGCGGATGCGGTCCTCGTCGGGTGGCTGACTGGCGTTTCCCAGCCAGATGTTCTCGCGCGCGGTCAGGAAATAATGCATGTAATCCTGAAACACGACGCCAATCTGCTGCCGCCATTCGCGCGGGTCGGTGTCACGCAGATCCGTGCCGTCCACCCGCACCCGCCCGGAGGATGGATCGTACAGCCGGCACAGTAGCTTGATCAGCGTGGTCTTCCCCGCGCCGTTCTCGCCCACCAGCGCGATCACCTCTCCCGGCCGCAGCGTCAAATCGATACCGCGCAGCGCTTCCTGCTCGCTGCCCGGGTACGAAAAGCGCACGCCCTCAAAGGTGACGCCCTGGCAAAATGGCTTCGGCACATGGCGCGGTTCGGCGGGCGCTTTAATATCACTGTGAATATCCAGAAACTGGTAGAAATGGGTCAGGAACAGGTTGCTTTCGTAGATGCCCGCCATCCCATGCAGCATCGCCTGCAG
>CALDSL010000274.1 GCA_937920255.1 uncultured Anaerolineaceae bacterium
CGATCTGGGCTTTGGCGGCTTCGACGGAGATGGAATGCTCCTGCATCAACCGTTCGATGCGCAGGTTCATCGGAGAAATCACGCGCACATGCAGCGCGCCAGCCCGGCCGTGCAGAATGGCCTGCCCCGCGCGCCCAACGATAACGTACCGGCCTTCGTCGGCCAGTTCATTCATCACCTGCACCAGGGCGCGGTGGTAGGCATGCTGCTCCTGCAGGGTGGGTTTCATGCCCAGCAGACCCAGTTCGTCGATGGTGTGCAGCGCCAGGTCCGGCATACCGGCCCGGCGAGCGGCCTCATTGATGATTTCGCGGTACACAACGCGAAACTCCAGCCGCTCCGCAATTGCCTGCGCGACCTCGCAACCCAGACTTCCCAGCTGGCGTGATATGGTAACTACCGTCATTTCAAGCCTCCTGGAATTCCCGCACCAATTTAATTATAGCATTTCGCGGAAATTGCGGTTTCCCGGGGAGTGAATTATTCGATTTTCAGGGTGATGTGGAAATTGCCAGCGGTAGGAAACTCGACCACCAACAATGGGATGGGCAGCATGTGCCCGCGCGGATAGTCATGGTCGGGGTCTTCGGATTGGCTGATCAGCGGGCCGGCGTCCAGAAAGCTGGCGGCGGTGAAGGCCGGGCCGCTGCTGCTTAGCGTGATGCTGCCCTCTCCATTCGCGCCCCATGCCAGCATCGCTTCTCCGGCGCGCTCCAGCCGGTAGCGGTCGGCCCAGCCTGGCTGCCCGCGCAGGTGCGGCAGCGCGGCCAGCGCAACCCGGGTGGAGCCCTCAGGTAGCCCGGCATAGCTCACTGTTAGGGTGCTGCTCTCCAGGCGGTAGTGCTTTTGCGCGCCGTTGGAAGAGGTAAACCTCACTTCGCTGGTGTTTACGGCCGCGTTGTACGCCACCGGCTGGTCGCCGTCGTCCACAAACGCGCCGGGGTACGCGCGCGGGTCGGCAAACGCGCCCTGGTCCAGCTTCCACTCCGAGGGATCGCCCAGCCCCAACGCAAACTGGTAGGATGGGCCAATCCACTGGCGCAGCCTGCTGCCCTCGCGCCCTGCCAGCAGCGCCAGCCGGCCGCCCTGGCTGTGCAGAGCGGCAAAGGCCGATTCGGAAGCCAGGTAGCACACCTGGCCGTCCCGAACCGGCAGGCATTCGCTGCGCGGAGCCGGGTTTTCTGCCCAGCGCGCCGCTTCGAGCAAATAATCGGCGTGGGGCAGCATGATCGACTGCAACTGCGCGCGAGCCAGGTCCGCGGTTGGCTGGGTGAGTTGGAGAACCATATCCCATAGCAGATCGCGGTTGTGTTCTTCCTTTAGCGCCGCGATTTCCGCGCGCAGCGAAATCCGTAGCGTTTCATCCTCCGCGGGCAGGGCAGGCGAGCACAGCATATCGGCGCAGCCCGCGGGCAGGAGAGCTCCAGCAGCGGCGGAGGCTGGCAAATCCAGTAGCGCATCACCGTCCAGCGGCTGGATCCACGGGTGCTGCGCGAAATAGTCGAACGCCGGCCCGGCGTTGAGCGCGTCGGCCCACACGGTGTCGGGCACGCTGCCGCCCAGCACGACCAAACCGCCGCCTTCGCGCGCGGCGGCCAACAAGGCGCGGCGAACTTCCAGCGACGGCCCCTGGGCATCGGCTGGCATTGTTTGAGCTGCAACCGGTAACGGTATGCGAATCACGCCGCCCGACTCCTGCACGCCTTCATCCGCCGCGAACACGGCGCGGAAGCCGCCCAACTGCTGCGCGTTTAGCGCGCCGTAAGCAAACGGGCTTTGCTCCAGCCCGTAGTTGGCCGCCACGCGGCGCGAGCGCTCCAGCCTGGCCGCGGCTGCCAGTGGATCGCCGTACGCTACCTCGGGCAGGATCAGCAGGCCGTCTTCCTGCATCTGCTGCACAGTTTCCAGGCCACCCACCAGATCCAGCCCGGCAAGGCTGTCCGGCCGTTTCAAATCCAGCAAGGCGATCGGCAGGCTGGCATCACGCGCGGCATCCAGCAACTGCCGCAGCCCGTGGCGGTGGCCTTCGGGGCCAGTGTGGGCTCCGTTCCAGCGCCGCATCAATTGCACCGGACTGCCGGCCGGCAGGCTGTTCCAGAACGCCAGCAGCAGCCTGGCGGGTGCTGGCGGCGGTGCGTCAAGAGAAAACACGGGTGTCGAATCCTGTACGGTATCCGATCCGGGCTGGGTGAGAAACGCCTGAAAGCGCGGGCTGTCATCCTGCAATTCCAATCCCGCCAGAGAAAATACCAGCGCGTCCTTCCTGCGGTCAATTTGCATCCACGGCCGGCGGGCGGTCGATGAGCGCCCATCCGGCGTGATGACCTGCGCCAGACCGTCATCCGGCGCGGAGAGCAAATAATCCCATTCGAGCTGGCCTTCCGCTTCGATGGGCAGGTCGCGGCTGCCCCCGGTGCGGTCGTCGATTGCCAGGTACGCATGCAGGCGGGTCTCGGGCTGCAGGTCGAGCACATCCAGCCGCAACGTGATGCCGTCGCTTGCAGTCCGCGCAGACGCCGACACCAGATCCCACTCTGGCGCGGTTTCACCGTCGGAGAAGATCATGCGCAGATCTTCTACTTGCCAGCCGGATGGGGCCACTTCGGGTTGCGCAGCGGGTGCGCAGGCGGCAAGCACCAATAACAGCATGAACATGCAGGCAATACGGATTTTCATACAGGCGTATTATAGTCGTTTCGTTGGCTGAAACGGACCAAATCTGGTCGGTCTACAAAACATTGTTTTCATCGACAGCAATTATCATAATATAAACCGAAGTATGGTTTTGAGTTGCGAATGCAGGAAGCGCGAAAGGAGAAACACGTATGTCTTTCCAGGCATATTTGGATAAGGTTGAAGAATTAACCGGAAAAACGCCCAACGATTTCATTCGTATGGCGAAGGAGAAAAACCTGACCCAGCACAAAGAGATCATCCATTGGCTGAAAGAAGACTATCAACTCGGCACAGGACATGCGCGGGCAATTGCGCATGTCATCCTTCATGGTCCAGAATTTGAAGTGCGCCAGACCACAGGCCCGCATGGCGATGAATCAGGCACGCTCAGGCTGGATGGCAAAAACAAATCGTGAGGAAATCAAAAGTGTCCCGGGCAACCTTTTACCCGGGACACTTGTTTGGTTATTGTAGACTCTCTATTCCAACTTTAACGGGACTGCGCGCTGGCACTAATCGCGCGAGCGCCCCATCAGCAGGAACACGTAGTACAGGATGGTCGAAATCGCCTGGATGGCGGCCGCGACGTAGGTCAGGGCGGCGGCATCCAGCACGGCGTTGATCCCGCGCTGTTCTTCGTTGT
>CALDSL010000275.1 GCA_937920255.1 uncultured Anaerolineaceae bacterium
ATAGAATTATAGAATTAAATTTCTAAATTCTACTCTTATTTGATAACTCGGTTTACTGGCCGTACCGTACCCACACATCGTCCCGCACCGTCCCGCATCGGGTCGGTGCGGGACGACCCGCGCCTGCGGCTCTGGGCAGGTGTGTGCGCCTGAGGGAGGGTGCTTGTTTAACAATTTGCTTGGCCCGTGCAGCGCGACCGGCTTTTAATCCCTCTCCCCACGCAGCCCACCCATGTTATTCATGCGGAAATATCAGCGATGAGTGGTTAGGTGAGGGGTGTTATCGCATCGGTAAAATGCCCCTCACCTAACCTCTCCCCGCTGGTAATTCTCCATTAACCCACATGTTGGTTGTGTGGGGAGAGGGATGGCTGGCTTTCAAACTCGCAATCATATCAACCGCATTCTCGATTCCCCCATACTGCGCCGATTCTTCCCGCAGACTGCCCGCCGACGTGCGATACGACGGATCCTCCAGCAGCGCGGTGACCGCCGTTCGCACCGCTTCGGGGGGTGGCGACCAGTGCGGAACGACACAGGTCTGGAACGGCCGGTACCAGCGGCGCGAGCGGACGGCGCGCAGGGCAGTCGGCCCATCCAGCGGGCTGAGGACGCGCCCCGCGCCGGCCTGCTGCAATCGCCGAGCGTTGCTCTCCTGTTCGCTCTGGAAGGGGAGCGCCAGCCCGGGCACGCCATGCGCGGCCAGTTCCAGCATGGTATTCTGCCCACCGTGGTAGAGCACCGCATCGCTGGCTGCGATCGCCGCGCGGCCCGGCAGCCAGCGGTAGAACCGGAAGTTGACCGGCGCATTCCCGTCTTCCGGTTGGTTGCCGCCACCAGAAACCGCCACCTGCAACCCCGGCATGTTACCCAGCGCGGAGTAAATGGACTGCATCACCGGCCGCGCCTGCGAGGGCGTGACGCCGCCGCCAAAGGTGATGTACAGCAGCTTGCCGCCGCGCCGGTCGGGAAAATCGGGCGGCAGGCTGGCGGAGGACGGGGTGGGGTCGAAGAGCGGGCCGGTGTAATGGGTGTGTTCCAGGCCGGATGGCAGCGGGTCCAGGGAGGGAATGCTGGGCACGAGGTACAGTTCGCCGCGCAGTGCATCCTCGGCGCGGTCCACGGGCGGCAGACCCCACAGCCGCAGCAGCGGGTTGAACACCGGTCGAATATCCGGCGGCTGGTCGCCCTGCGGCGGGTCGCGCCACCAGAAGATCTTTCCGCCGTCGGGATGAATGATGGCCCGCACCAGTTGCGCCACCGGGATCCCGTGTCGCCGGCCGAGGATCCAGGCCAGCAGTGAAAGATCGCCCACCAGCACATCCGGGCGAAAGGCGCGTATGGCTTCCCCGGCCTCGCGCAGGCTGCGCAGCAGGTGGAACGGGGTCAGAAAGCCATCGCGCAGCACCTGCAAATTGCCGTTGCTGAGGCAGGTGTAAGCCGGCGCAACCCCGCCGCGGGGTTTGGCATAATCCAGGTGCGGGAGTTCAATGAACGGCACATCGCCGTAGTCCAGCGCGGAAGCTCTGCGCGGGGTGATGCACAGCCGCGCATCCCACCCGCGCCGGCGCATGGCGGATGCCAGCCGCTGGCAGCGGCTCAGGTGGCCCAGACCGGCGCCACCGCAGCTCGGGAAGAGCAGTACGCGCGGTGTCATCTGCCCGGCCTCCTGGCGCGCAGCGCGCGAAGCGCCCGGCGGCGGGCATAGCCCAGCACCGCGTACACCTGCGCGAACAGCCCGGCGCGGTTTTCGCGCAGTTGCCAGTACTGCGCCGGACCCGAATAGCGCGCGTAGCGCCGCAGGAACTGCTCCCAACGCGCGTCGGGGCGGCTCCACACCACATCAGCGGCGCTCTCGGTGCGCCAGAATCGCTCGTGATTGTCGCGCAGCCAGGCGCGCTCAAATGCGGATAGCGCCGCGCGGTCGAAGCGGTTGGCGTCGAATGCACCGGCGATCACCTCCGCCGCCAGCAGCCCGTTTTCCAGCGCCGGCCGGCAGCCCTCCACCGACCATGCGTGCGCCTGCCCGCCGGCGTCGCCCACGCGCAGGATGCCATCATCGCAGAAGCGGCTCACGCGCCCCAGCGGCACAGCCCCGCCTTCGATGGCTTCCACCCGCGCGCCCTGCACCTGGCGGGCGAACGGCTGGAACTCGGCCCGCGCGGCGTGGTAGCGCCAGGCGGTATCGCGCGGCTGCCCCGGGTTGGGCGTGACCAGCGAGTAGCCGAAACTGGCGGCGCTGTCGTCCAGCGGGTAGAACCAGCCGCCGCCATTGCCGTAGCGGCTGCTGGGGGCAAGGAAGGTAAAGGCGTGCGGCTGTTCCACCGCGCAGCCGCGCAGGATTTCCCCGTAGCACAGGCTGGCATACGCCGAGGGCCGCACACCCAACTGCCGCGCCGTCCACTGCGCGGCGCCGCTGGCATCCACCAGCATGCGGGTCTCGATTTGACTGCCGCCTGTCAGAAGCAGCCGCAGATCACCGGAACGTTCCATCCCCACGGCGCGCCCCGACCGCAGTTCCAACCCATCGTCGCGTGCGCGCCCGAGCAGGATCGCGCACGCGAGGCGGTAATCCAGCGCGGACAGGCTGTCTTCGTCACCGTAATCGAAGTAGGCCGCCGTACCGCTTGCGCTGCGGTATACCATGCCGGTATAGGCACGCAGGACAGCGTCCTGCAGCCCGAATTTTTGGATCGTGTCATTATAAACGGCGCGCGCGCCCTTCGGCGGGTTGGGGCGCATCTCCACCAGGGCGACCGAAAGCCGCGTGCTGGCCGTCAGCGCGGCGGCGGTCGAAAGACCCGCCAGCCCTCCGCCCAGGATTGCCACGTCAAACCGCTCCACGCTCACGGCTGTTCTCCTCGCGGGCCGGGCGAGAGGATCACCCGCCCGGTGGAGCCATCCAGGCCGACGATTTGCCCATCCTGCACGGCGCGGGTGATCCCCGGCACGCTGACCACCGCTGGCAGGCCGAATTCGCGCGCCAGGGTCGCGCCGTGCGAGAGCATCCCGCCGGTTTCGGTCACCAGCCCGGCGGCGTTGAGCAGCAGCGGCGTCAGCCC